>JAPLSS010000561.1 GCA_026398515.1 Candidatus Sumerlaeota bacterium
TTTAGCGTTTTGACGCTTTGATGTCAAGACGCCATGGAAGCCGATTGCCGAGCCGATTACCCATTGGCGATGGTCTGAATGACGCGAGCGAGGCCGACGGTCACTCGGGCAAAGCTGTCGAAGCAGACGGAATCCACCGTCTCCGCGCTCTGGTGGTAGTTTGGATTGCGGAACATGGCGGTGTCGGTGACCATGACGCCGGAATAGCCCTGCCGCCAGAACGACCATTGATCCGAGAGGCCCACGCCCGGGACGAACTCCGGCGCGGCGATCCCTTCCGAGGGGAATGGAGTGGTCTCGCGGAATCGCTGGATCGCCCGCCGAGTTAGCCTCCGCGAATGCCAATTGCCGACGAAGCCGACGAAATCGCCGCGGCTCGGATACAGAAGACGGAACAGCGCGGGGTATTTCTGGCTGCCGGGCGTCGAGTCGTAGTAGCCAAGGCTTTCGAGCGCGAACATGGCGACGATGTTGTCGTTGTTCGCCCGGCATCGCGCGGCGTATTGGAAACTCCCCATGTTCTCCGTCTGGAAGAACGGGGGCTCTTCGTTCGCGAACGCGACAAACCGAATCGTGCCCGCGGGAGCGCTGTCGCGGAGCGAGCGCGCGATCTCGATCAATGCCGCCACACCCGTCGCGTTGTCGTCGGCGCCGATGGTTCCCGCGACGGAATCGTAGTGCGCGCCGACGACAACAATCTCGCCGGACCGCGCGCCGCCCGCGAGTTCGGCTTCGACGTTGCGGTACAGCGACTTCGCCGGCCCATACTCTTGAAATCGCGCTTCATACCCCGCGTCGGCGAACTGCGCGGCGATGTAGTCCGACGCGGCGTTCAAAGACCCAACGACCGCGCTGCTGCGTTCGCCAATGCGGCCCGCCAGCTCTTCGATGTGCGCCTGAACGCGAGCCTTGACCGCTTCCTCTTCCTCGGTCAGCGGAGGCGCCGCGCCGCGATGCGACTCGCCCGGCATCCACGAGCACCAGCTAGCGAACATGAACGGAATGCCGAGGAATACCGACGTGAATGCGCCCATCCGCAGGCCGGCCTTCTTCCATTCTCGACGGTCCTGGGGCAGGATCTTCATGGAGTTGGGAACCGGACTCACCGCGCCGCGTTCATACCGCAATGCCGCTCAGGACGTCGAAATGCGAATCGGCGTGCTCGATCTCGACCCCGTGCCGACGGGCGCAGGCCGCGATCAGAATGTCGGTTGCTGGAATCGTTAGCCCTCTCCCCCTGGCCGATCGCGCCAGCGACTGCGCCATCGCCCAGACGGGGCCGTCGACATCCAGATTGACCAACACGATGTGCATTTCCGACAAGACGCGCTTCTCATGAGTTCCTCGCGCGCCATTCCACAACTCCAACTCCACCATGGGACACCAGGCGGCCTCGCCGGCGTCCAGCATCCGGCGAACGCGCAGGGCCACCTGATGGTCGCCGTCCGAACGCAGGGCGTGAATCCACGCGGAGGTGTCGATCAGCCTCATGGCGGTCAATTCGCCTTTCTCATTTCGTCAAGGTCCTTCACTGACATCAGGTTCCGGCACGTCCCCAGATGCCGAGTCAAAGCCGCCATACGATGGCGGCGGTTGAAATCCGAAACCGCCGCCACGATCGCTTCGCGCTTCGTTTTCGCCCGCGCAAACCGCATGGCTTCCGCAAGCATGTCTTCGGGAATATCAATCGTCGTCTTCATGCTTCTCACTTCCCTTGAAGAGGATTCTTACAGAATCCTAGTCCGCATCCTCTCTTGCATCAACCGAATCCCGGCTTTACTCATCGCGATGAACTCCCGGCGGGTGAAGTTGGGCGCGGCATCGCAAGAGCGATTCATGGAGTAGAGTCTGCCTATCCATTGGGAGCTCAATGGGATGTCCCCGAAATCGGCGTGGGATAGAGCCGCCGGATCAGCCGCATGGCGTCGGCGGCCGTGTTCATGAACGTCAAGGGAGCCGTCTCCGGCAGGTTGTCCGCCGGCTCCTTGTACCAGGACTGGATGATGAACACATCGGGGAAAACGCCGTCGCGCCGCAACCGCCGAACGTACTCCAGCGTCAAATCGTGGAAGCCCTGGGCGCCGAGGTTGCGGGGCTCGGCGTTCACGATCATATGAAACCCAATGTGCCGTTGCGCCAGCCACTCTTGCAGGCGCAGGAAAATCCGCTTGCCGTCGACCGGCGCGTCTTTCTTCCGGGTTTGCGTCTCCAGGTAGTAGTTGCAGGGATAGTCGACCTCGACGAAGTCGATTCGCTCCCCCGACTCGGCCAGCGCCTTGTGGAACGTCTCCAGAACATGCAGGTAAGTCGCCCCCGATTGGTCGGTGTAATGCCCGTTGTAGCCCGCCAGGTCGTCCGAGTAATCCCAGTTCGGAAGATTGGTGATCAACCCGATCTGAATCCGGGGGTAGGCCGTGCGAATTTTGCGCCAGAAATCGACCATCGCCGCGGCCACCTCGTCCAGGCTCAACGCGTTGGCGCTCGGGTTGATCCCCCGAATCATCCGGCGTTCCGGACCGTCCAGGTGAATCGACGCCACCTCGCCCCCGGCATCGAACACCGGCTGGATCTGGCGGATCGCCGCTTCCGCCGGATCCGGGCGGCTTGGCCCGGCGCCCAGATGAAAATCGCCAAACTCGCACCCGATCCGGATGCCATGCTTCTTCATGCAGGCGACGAATGACTTGCAGTCGATGGCCGTGGCCCAGGGCGCGCCGGCTGTTTGCACGCCATAGTACTTGTAGAGGTCCACGCCGTCCGCCACCGACGCCCATGCGGCGTCGGACTCAAAGAGAGGGTTGGGCGAGATCGTGATGTGCGACGGGGCGACGCCGATCTCGTACGGTTTGGGCGCCAACGCGGCCGTCTCCGCCGCCTCGCCACCCGCGGCCGCTCCGAAGAATATCAATGCCATGGGGAGAAACGTCGGGCGGGACAGCATATCGCGACTCCTTCCTTAGGAGGCCTGCAGGGCCTCCAGCACCGCGCTCGGGTTCTTCTCCACGACTCGCAGCAAAGCCTTCGCCGGGCCTTCGGGGTTCCGCCTCCCTTGCTCCCAGTTTTGAAGCGTCGATTTGCTCACGCCGATCATCATGGCGAACTGACTCTGGGAAACGTGGAGCCTCTCGCGAATCCTCTTCACATCCACCGGATCATAGCAGAATGACCGGGAGGGCCTCAGCGCGCCTTTGCGGATCTCGCCCGCTTGCTGAACGCTCTCGACGAGTTCCTCGAACAGTCTCTTCTTCATCGCATTGCCTCCTGAACCAACCTGCGGAGGACCTTCAGTTCGCGTGCCGAAAGGTCGTCCTTCTCGCCCTTGCCATAGGCAAGAAGCATGTAGACTTGATCCTCGCTGACGCGCCAGTAGTAGATGACCCGGATCCCGCCGCGTTTTCCCTTTGTGGCGGAGCGCCATCTCACCTTCCGCAGACCGCCGCTGTGCTGGATCAGATCCCCGGCAGCGGGATTAAGAATCAACTGCTGCTGGAGTTCGTGATACTCATCATCAGGCAGGAGTCGCGTGATCTGTCGGGTGAATACCGGCGTCTCGATGAAGATCATGGCACGAGTATACGCCAATGACGGATAGCGTCAAGGTGTTCTTGCGTCCACTGACCGCTTTTGCCCAATCAAAACGGCTTTGGGGTCAAGGAGTCGCTACAGAAGCGAACGCGCCCTGCGTCGCGGCGTCCCAGGCCTTGAAGTTGAGGAAGAAGGCGTACGAGCCGACGCCGGTCATCACGGCCTTCCACGCAGGATCAACGAAGGTTGACACACGGCGCCGGCTTGACTACCATATTTGACAGTCTCGGGCGGGCATCTAGGGGCGGTCGGCGTGTCGACGGACGCCCCCGGAAGACGCGCCCAGAAGATCTCCAAAAGTTGCAGGGCTTGGAGGGCGCGCGGGCGGCCTTCAACGGCGCGCGCGCGTTCTCGTTCCTTTCCGTTCAGCGCGAAGGGGGCGCGGCGTCTTACCGATCGCGGCATAAACAATGCAATGCCACCCTCGCGGAATTGCCAATACTGACGGGACTTTCATGAGGTGGCGCTGTTGCATTATTTGTGCCGCGATGCATATCGGCTCTCCCATCATGCCAGGAGGATGCGGGCCATGCGCAGGAACGAGGGCGTTTGTTCTGGCCGCGGAACGACGGGGCGGCATTCCGGAAAAGACCCAACCGCGAAGGAACGGCGGGGAACGGCCCGCGGGAAGCGAAGTCGAATCCTGGCGTTGGGCGCCTTGGCGCTGGCCGTGGCGAGCCCCTTGGCCGCGGCCAACCCCCAATCCGTATCGAATCCCCCGGTGTTTAAGGCCATGCCCGATGTGATCATCGGCGATGCGGACCTCAATGACGGCCTCGCGGTGGACTTGAACTTCTTCACCTACGTCAACGGGTTGAATCTGAGCAAGTTCATCTCCGACCCGGACACGGCTCTCGTCAACTTGCGGGCGGCCTTCAAGGAGTACCCGGTCGATCAGGCCAGCGACGTGGAGATCAACGGCAAGCTCCAGTTGCTTTCCGTCGCCGGCGAGTTCAGCGGCGATCCCTCCACCTGGCCGGCGGAGAAGGAGATCTCCAACGGCGGCGCCGCGTGGTTCCTGTCGTTCCGCGACCTCATCCGCAGCCCGCATCGGGTCAGCCCGCCTGTGCCCGATCCGACGCCCACGGGGCCCCCGTTCTACGAGTATGACAATCCGCGACGGCCGGATGGCTCGGCGCCATGCGACTTACGCTGCGGGGATGGGGCCGGCGGCCACGAGTTTCTTCTTCGTGGCGAAGCGGGATCGGCCCGGTTCGCGGAGACGCCGGGGAAACCGCCTTGGACCACGGAACACACGGGAAACACGGAAAGACGACCAGGCATTCATGCCCGCCGGCTGGGCGGCGCGCCTCCCGGACTTGTTCTTGCTCCCGTGTGTTCCGTGTGATCCGTTGGCTCCCCGTTTCGGAGGTGGTTTATTGATAGAACCGCCAACCGGGCGCCGCGCGGGTCCGCAGGTGCGACGGCGGCAGGGCGGCGTAGGTCAAACCGATCTCCGCGAAAGGAATCGTGATCGCGTAGATCTGCTTTCCGTTTTCCACGCGCACGGGCACAGGCGTCTCGTCGTGGGACCAGGACAGATGGGACGCTTCCTTGTTCGTTGGATAGTCGGCGGGGTAGGTCAGTCGGACGGCGCGGAACTCCGTGATGGGCGCGCCATAGGCCGCCGCGTCATCCTCGCTGAACTCGAGGCGCAGCGCCGCTCCCGTCCCGCCAAAGCGCAGGCCTTCCGGACCCAGCGTGAAGGCGCCGTGGACCCTCACGCCGCCGACCCGGATCTCATCCGCGCGGTCGAGGGTGACCGTAGTGGGAAGGTCGCTCGCACAGGCGATCGTTGTGCCAGCGTCGACCATCAGGGCGGGCCTGTAGAACCCGTAGACGTCATTCCCTAGCGTCATGGCGCCGGGATACGCGCCCATAAGCGACGCCGAACAATTCACGCGCGGCTGCCAAACGGCGAACCCGTTCGAGGGCTTGCCCCCCGCCAAGCGGAAGAAGCCGCCGGCGAACAGCGCGTTGCGATCCAGCGCCAGCGCGTAGACCGTGCTGTCCACCCCCGAGCCCAACGCTGACCACGAGGACCCGTCCCACACCGCGACGTGGTTCGCCGCCGCGTCGCCGGCCGTCGTGAAGGAGCCGCCGGCGCACAGGTCGCCCGCCCCGTCCAACCGAAGCGTGTAGACTGTGCCGTTCATCCCGGCCCCCAGCGCCGACCACGTCGAACCGTCCCACTGAGCGACGCCGTTCACCGTCAAGCCGCCGGCTTTGCTGAAGGCCCCGCCAGCATACAGGCGGCCGGCCCCACTCGCCGCCAAGGCCAGGACGGGGCCGCTGGCCCCCGTCCCCAGCGGCGACCACGACGCGCCGTTCCATTGGGCGATGTATTTCGCCGCCACGCCGCCCGCCGTGGTGAAATAGCCACCGGCGTAAACGTCCAACCCATGCGTGGCCAGAGCGGCGACGCCGTTGTTCACGCCCGAACCGAGGGCCGACCACGATCCCCCGTTCCATATCGCCACATTGCTCGCCGCCACGCCACCGGCCGTGGAAAAGCTGCCCCCGGCGTAGAGATGGCCGGCGCTATCCGCCGCCAGGGCCTCCACCGTGTGGTCCATACCGGTCCCCAGCGCCGACCACGCCGCCCCATTCCATTGGGCGATGCGATTCACCGTCACGCCGTCGACCGCGATGATGTCGCCGCCCATGTAGACGTTTCCAGCGCGGTCCGCCTCGACGGCATTGATCCAGTTGAGGCCGACGCTGCCCGACACCGCCCCCACGGCCGACCACCCCGCGCCATTCCACCGGGCGATCGCGTCCGTCG
Source organism: Candidatus Sumerlaeota bacterium (assembly GCA_026398515.1). Taxonomy (GTDB): domain Bacteria; phylum Sumerlaeota; class Sumerlaeia; order JAPLSS01; family JAPLSS01; genus JAPLSS01. Next base: position 6,371 of record JAPLSS010000561.1, read on the forward strand.
TCACGCCCCCCGCCATGGTGAAAATGCCCCCGGCGTACACGCTTCCCGCGCCGTCCGAGGCTAGCGCGAAGGGCCAACCGTCGTTGATCCCCATCCCCGATCCCAGCGCCGACCACGACGACCCGGACCACCGGGCCACACAGCCGGCGGCGACGCCGCCGGCTGCGACGAACCCGCCCCCGACGTAGAGGCCGGTCGGGCCGTCTGCCACCAGGGCGGAAACCGCGGCGTTGACCCCCGTGCCTAGCGGCGTCCACGCCGTCCCGGTCCATTGAGCCACGTAGTTTGCCGGGGCGCCGCCCGCCGTGGTAAATGCCCCGCCCACGCAAAGATCGCCCGCCCCGTCCCATCCCAAGGCATACACCGTGCCGCCGGTCCCCGCCCCCAACGCCGACCAGGCCGAGCCGTTCCACTCGGCCACGCGGCTCAACGTCAGGCTGCCGGATTTGGTGAAGTAGCCGCCGGCATAGACATTGTTGGACGCATCCGCCGCCAGGGCATAGACAGTGTTGTTTACTCCCGACCCCAACGCCGACCAGTTCGAACCGTTCCATTTGGCCACGTGGGAAGCCGACACACTGCCGCCTGCCCAGGAAAAGTCGCCCCCGACATAGAGGTTGTTCAGGTTGTCCACGGCCAGAGCGTAGACATAGCCGTCCACCCCCTTCGTCGAATACCCCAGCCCTGACCACGTCGATCCGTCCCACTCGGCCACGCCGTTCGCTGTCCAGTGATCTGCCTGGGCGAAGTCGCCCCCCGCGTACAGGTTGCCGAGATGATCCAACGCCAAGGCGCGGACCGATCCGTCCGTCCCCGTCTTCAGATTCGACCACGCCGAGCCGTTCCACTTGGCGATGTAGTTCGCCGTCGCGCCGCCCGCCATGGTGAAGTCGCCGCCGGCGTACAGGTTGCCCGAGGCGTCCAGGGCGAGGGCGTTGACCGCGCCGTTGACTCCGGCCCCCAGCGCCGACCACGACGTCCCGTCCCACTTGGCCACGCCCGTCGTCACGACGGAGCCCACCGCGCTGAAAGCGCCGCCGATGTAAAGATTCCCGGACGCGTCCCGGACCACGGCGTATACCGAATTCAGGTCCGTGCCCGGGAGCGAGAACTGGTCATCCCAATAGACGTCGTTCGGATCGCTTTCCGGGCCGGTGGCGGCGTCGGCTAGGCCGCTCGACGGACTTGCCGCCATCGCTTGAGCCACGAGGAGCGCGGCCAACCAAAGATTCACGTGGATTCGGGTATTGCTGGACCCATGCATGGGATGGCTCCTTCTATGCAATCCGAAACGGCAGGCCGGCGGCTCGCGGCCATGCCGCCTGCTCGTGGAGTCCCCGCCAACCTCCGCCAATCGGAGGGCGCTTTCGCAAACCAAACTAACGTTGCATGCGCTTCTAATGGTTTCTTGCCTGCCATGCAAAACGGAGCGACTCTCAGCAAATGCAACCATCTTGTCAAGAACATCTTTCCCCGGATGGAAATGGAGGCTCGGAACGCTCCGCGCGATGGCCTCGAACGCGGGCTTCCGCCGCCGGCGGTTGCCATGCATGTCGCGTGTTCCGGGGCCGGAATGGCCGCTTACGGCGGAAGCGTCACGAACAAAGGGCGGTGAAATCCAGGATCGCGGCGGGGAGGACGGGGCCATCGCAGCAGACGCGGCGGTAGCCGTCGCGGGTGGGGACGACGCAGCCGAGGCAGACCCCCACGCCGCAACCCATCTGGTTTTCAAGCGAGAACCAGCCGCGCTTCAGTCCGCGCTCGCGCATCCGGCGCAGAACGGCGGCCATCATCGGGGTCGGGCCGCAGCAGAAGACGGCGGTGTCGGGCGCCAGATGCGGGTCGAGGGCGGCGGTGACCAGGCCCCGCTGGCCGCGCGAGCCGTCTTCGGTCGTGATGGCGAGCAAGTCGACGCGCTTCTCAATGTCATCGGCGAGCGCCAAGCCGCCGGAGTCGCGCGCTCCGTAGGCGAAGACGACGCGCGGCGCGGGCCGCTCCGCTTGTTTCGCGCGCCAAATCTGGGAGGCGAGGAAGTGGAGCGGGGCGACTCCCACGCCGCCCGCGACGAGGAGCGCGCGTTCGACGCCCTCCCACTGGAAGGCCGTCCCCAGCGGCCCCATGAGATCGATGCGGTCGCCGGCGCCGGCGCGCGCCAGGGCTTCGGTCCCCTCGCCGACGACGCGGAACAGGACGCTGAAGCGCCCGGCGGCCGGGTCGGCGTCGCAGAGGGAAAACGGCCGGCGCAGGAGCGGGGCGGTGGCGCCGCTGACGCGCACGTTGATGAACTGACCGGGTTTCGCATGTGCGGCGATGTCGGAATCGTGATAGGTGTGCAGAAGCAATCCGGGCCCGAGCGGCCGGGATTCGACGAGCGGGGCGAGGCATTGTTTCATGGACATCGTCTCGTCGTTCGTGGCGCAGGCTTTCCCGCCTGTGAATGCCGGAATAACGCCGAATGCCTAAGATCACAGGCTGGAAAGCCTGCGCCACTCAAAATCCCTCACACCAAAACCTGTCCATCTCGATACACCACGCGGCCGCGGACGATGGTGGCCGCCACTTTGCCGTGGACCTGGCGGCCGAGGAACGGGGTGTTGCGGCTGCGCGAGCGGAACATCGACTCGTCGATCGCGCCCCGCCATTCGGTGTCCAGAATCGTCACGTCGGCGTCGGCGCCGATGGACAGCGTCCCCTTCGGCAGCTTGAGAATGCGCGCTGGCGCGGTTGACAACTTCTCGATCAGTTGTGGCAAAGTCAGCGCCCCGCCAACAACCAATTCCGTATAGACCACCGGGAACGCGGTCTCCGAGCCGATGACGCCGAACGGCGCCTCGTCGAAGGTCTTGTCCTTCTGCGTGGCGGAGTGCGGCGCGTGGTCGGTGGCGATGCAGTCGATGACGCCCTCGGCCAGCCCGCGCACGAGCGCCCGGCGTTCCTCCTCGCTCGCAAGCGGCGGGCTCATCTTGAAATTCGAATCGTAGCGTTCGAGGCAGGCGTCGGTGAGGGCCAGGTGGTGCGGGGTGACTTCGGCGGTGACGGCGACGCCGCGCTCCTTGCCGCGCTTGATGAATTCGACCGACAGGGCGCAGGAGACGTGCTGGATGTGCACCTTTCCCCCAACGTATTCGGCCAGGGCGATGTCGCGCGCGACCTGGATGGCTTCGGCCACCGGCGGAATGCCGGGCAGGCCGAGGCGGGTCGAGACTTCGCCTTCGCACATCACGCCGTGGCCAATCAGGTTCAGGTCGCCGCAGTGGTCGAGGATGGGAACGTCGAACATGGCGCAGTATTCCAGGGCGCGGCGCATGATTTCGTTGTTCATGATGGCGTGGCCGTCGTCGCTGAAGGCCACTGCGCCCGCCTGCACGAGGTCGCCGAACTCGACGATGGACTCGCCCTTCTGCTCGCGGGTGACGGCGGCGATGGGGAAGACGTTGACGGCGGCGTCCGCGCCGGCGCGCTCCTGGATGAACTTGATGCCGGCGGCAGTGTCTATAACCGGGTTTGTATTTGCCATCGGCACGACGGAGGTGAACCCGCCGGCCGCCGCGGCGCGCGTGCCCGAGGCGATGGTCTCGTCGCTCTCGAAGCCCGGCTCGCGCAGGTGCACGTGGAGGTCGACGAAGCCGGGGGCGACGACCTTGCCCCGCGCGTCGAAGACCTCGGCGGCGGCGCGCGTGAGGCCCCTGCCGACGGCGGCGACGCGCCCGTCCTGGATGAGAAGATCGGCCAGCTCGTCGCGGCCGTTCGCCGGGTCGATGACCCGGCCGTTTTGAATCAGCAGGCTCGTCATACTTGGCTCCTCGTAGTTTGAACGAACGAGAAATAGCCGCAAAGAACGCACCGAGCGCAGAAGAGCTATTCGTCCTCGGACAGAGGCCCTCCGCGATAGCCCGACAGCAGATACAGCACCGCCATGCGAATGGCGACCCCGTTCGTGACTTGTTCGTTAATGACCGACTGCGGGCCGTCGGCGACTTCCTGCGAGATCTCGACCCCGCGGTTGATCGGGCCGGGATGCATGATCAGCGCGTCGGGGCAGGCGGCGGCGATCCGCTTCGTGGTCAATCCGTACAACACCTGATACTCGCGGATCGACGGGAAGAGATTCTCCGACTGGCGCTCGAGTTGGATGCGCAGGATGTTGATGACATCAACGCCGCGGATGCCCTCCTCCAGGTTGTAGTGGAGTTGGCAGCCCATGCTCTCAAACCACTTCGGCAGCAGGGTCCGCGGGCCGACGAGCCGCAGCTCGCCGACGCCCAGTTTTCTCAGGCCCCAGATGTTCGAACGCGCCACGCGGCTGTGCAGGATGTCGCCGACAATGGCGACCTTCAGCCCCTCGAGGCGGCCCAGCTTCTCGCGCATGGTGAACATGTCGAGAAGGCCCTGGGTCGGATGCTCATGCGTGCCGTCGCCGGCGTTGATCACCGCGGACTTCACGTTGCGGCTGAGGAGATGCGGCGCGCCGGAAGCCGAGTGGCGCATGACGACGAAATCGGCGCCCATGGCCTCGATCGTGCGCACCGTGTCGATCAGGCTTTCGCCCTTGGAAACGCTGCTGCCGGCGGCCGAGAAGTTGATCACGTCGGCGGACAGGCGCTTGGCCGCCAGCTCGAAGCTCGTGCGCGTGCGGGTAGAGTTTTCGAAGAAGAGGTTGGCGACCGTCTTGCCGCGCAAGGCCGGGACCTTCTTCACCGTGCGGGTGAAGATGTCCTTCATGCCGCGCGCCTCGTCGAGGATGCGCAGGACTTCCTCGCGGGTCAGGTCTTCCAGCCCGAGCAGGTGCTTGCGCTGGAAGGGCGTAGGCGCGGCGGTGGAATGCGCGGCGGCGCGCGCCTGGGCTTCCGTGGGGGTTTTCATGGGTCGGGGCTCCTGTGGGGACGGGCATATAAGATCTATAGGGCTATACGACCTCGATCAAGCCGGTTCCGGCGCTTCGCCCTCGTCCAGGGTGAGAAGCAGCACTTGCTGCCTGCCGTCGACCTGAGGGAACAGCACCTGAACGGTTTGGTTTGGCCGGGTTTCGATCTTCAGCGCGCAGTAGTCGGGCTGGATTGGATACTCGCGCAGTCCGCGGTCGACGAGCACGGCCAGGCGAATGGCGCGCGGGCGGCCGAAATCCAAAATGGCGTCGATGGCCGAACGCACGGTGCGGCCCGTGTACAGGACGTCGTCGACGAGGATAATGGTCTTGCCGTCGACGGGGAACTCGATCCTTGACTCGCGCACCATCGGCTGCGAGCCGAGGGTCGAGAGGTCGTCGCGGTAGAGCGTGATGTCCAGATGGCCGAGGGGCAGGTTCCACTCGCGGGTCAACGCGTAGATCTTGCGCAGACGCGAGGCCAGCGGCACGCCGCGCGTGCGGATGCCGACGAGCGCCGTGGCGCCCGGCTCGGCCACGTCGCGGTCGATGCGCTCGGCCAGTTCGGCGATGGCCTTGTCCATCTGCTCCTTGTTCATCAACTCGCGGGGTTCGCTCATGCGCGGCCCAGCCTCCTCAATGCTTTCTGTCCGATGTCGGTGCGGTAATGGGCGCCGTCGAAGCGGATCTTGCCGAGCGCGGCATAGGCGTTGCGAATCGCGCGCTCCAGCGGACGATCCACCGTCGTCACGCCCAACACGCGGCCCCCGTTTGTCACCACCGCGCCGCCCTTCGTCGCCGTGCCGGCATGGAAGACCACCGCGCGGCCATCTGGCGAGATCGCCTCCAGCCCCGTGATGACCTTGCCTTTTTCATAGGCGCCCGGATAGCCGCCGGAGGCCATGACGACGCAGACCGCCGCTTCGTCGCGCCATTCCAGGTTGACCTGATCCAGGCGCCCATCGATGCACGCCAGCATAAGGTCGACCAGATCGTTTTTCAACCGCGGAAGGATGACCTGACATTCGGGATCGCCCAGGCGGCAGTTGAATTCGATAACTTTAACGCCGTCCTCGGTGACGATCAAGCCCGCGTACAGGACCCCGCGATACGGCGTTCCGTTGCGCGCCATTTCCTCGACCGCCGGTTTGAGGACGCGCTCCTCGGTCTGGCGCATCAACTCCGGGGTCATGACAGGCGCAGGGCTGTAGGCGCCAATGCCGCCGGTGTTGGGGCCTTCGTCGTCGTCGAAGACCGGCTTGTGGTCCTGCGCCGATTCGGTCATGAGAACGGTCTTGCCGTCGGTGAAACCGAAGACCGACGCCTCTTCGCCAACGAGGCATTCCTCGATGACAATCGTGCGGCTGGCCGCGCCGAACCGCCCGCCTTCGAGGTTTTCGCGAACGGCTTGCTTGGCCTCGCTGATCGTGCGGGCGACGGTGACGCCTTTGCCGGCGGCCAGGCCGTCGGCCTTCACCACGATGGGCGCGCCCACCTGGTCCACGTAGTCGAGCGCCGCCTGGAGTTCGCCGCTGTCGAATTCGCGATATTCCGCCGTGGGGATGCCGGCGGCGGCCATAATCTCCTTGGCGAAGGCCTTGGACGCCTCCAGTTGCGCCGCCGCCGCCGAGGGGCCGAACGCGCGAATGCCGGCGGCCTCGAAGCGGTCGACGATGCCGGCGGCCAGCGGGTCTTCGGGCCCAATCACCGCCAGGTCGATTCGGTTGCGCCTGGCCCAGTCGATGATGGCGGAGAAGTCGCCGCCGACGGGCGCGTCCACGGGTTGCGCGATTTGCAGAATGCCCGCGTTGCCCGGGGCGCAGTAAATGGCCTCCGCCCTGGGGCTTTGCCGGAGTTTCCAGACGATGGCGTGCTCGCGCGCGCCGGAGCCGATGACTAGGATTCGCATGGGTGTTCCTCGGACGAATAAGTGAAACTGGCTGTAGCGTAACGCTGGCTTTCCACCCGGCTGCATCGGGCCTATGCGCCAACAATCCCGGCAGCGAGACTGCGACTCCGCAAATCCTCGCGGACCAAGACTCCTTAGGGCCGCCCGCAGACAGGTTATTCTCCTTGGTTGACTGTGACGACTCCTCTGCCGAGTCTCTTGTCGATACTCACAAGGTAATCCCACGAGCCGGGTGGGGTTCGCCTGGTGTCCCTCCACAGTACATATCCCGTCTCAGGGTCCTGTCCGCTATTAGCGAATAGCCGCGCAGAGTTGTGCCCGAAAGGCTCAGGCTGACATGCGTCTGCGTTGAGTCTAGCATGGCGCAACGCGTTGCGCGTGAGTTGAACCGCACGATCTTCGGTCAGGCCCTTCAGGTCAGACAGAGAGACGTAGAGTCTCGGGTATGGAGATCCCTCGATGAACCAAATCGACATCGCCGCAACGGCGATGAGTACGACAACCGCGATGACCAGGCCCTTTCTCATTTTCCCGCCCTGACGACCGGCCGCGCGCCGTCCGCGTATCAAAGTCCTCGATAGACTTCCCGCCGATGGCCAATCCTAATCACTGTCACGAGGAGTTCCCTGTCACGAATCGTATAGACAACGCGCCAATCCCCCCCCACGGATACGGTACATCTCCTTGTGCCCGGACAGCCTTATCGCGGTGGAAGGACGCGGAACCTCGCTCAACCCGGACATCAGCCACAACACCCGCTCTCGGATCGCCTCCGGAACCTTGCGCAAATCTCTCTTCGCCGCGGGACTCAGGCTGACCGAATACACTATTTCTTCCGTTTCGATGGCGATGAGATTCCGAGATCTTTGGCGACCTGCCGGAGCAGAGCGGCCTGCTTGCGGTTGCGCGGGTCCTTGGTCAAAGAGATCCCGAACTCTCTGGCAACCTCTTCAAGCGGGATAGCCGGTTCGCCGCTCGACTCGAATTCAGCCATCCTCTTTTCCGCGATCTCAAGATCCCTTTGGTTCTCCAAAGCCTCCAACTCAGCCAAATCCTCGACAGAAACCAGGGCCGCCACATCCTTGCCGTGGCGGTTCAGCACGATCCGCTCACCGCCGAATGCAACCTGGCTGATCGCGTCGGCGAACTGCGCGCGTATTGCTCCGACGGTCATCCGAGTCATCCCAGAGCCTCCAATCCATACATTTCGTACAAAATGTATAGATTAGACATTCCAGCAAATCAAGGGAATCGCGCCGAAATCCAGGTTCGGAGTGCGACCATCAGGTCGTAGGGGTTCGGACGTTTCCTATACGACCAGAAGGTCGCACTCCGAACCTGCGCTATTCCAGATGAACCGCGCCAGCCCCTTTTCGCACCTCGCCTACTTCATAGGCCGCTTCGCCGAGGCGCTCCAGGGCGCGAAGGACCTTCGGAGCTCCCTCTTTCGGGACCGTGAGAATCAGCCCCAGGCCCATGTTGAAAGTGCGGAACATCTCCTCGTCGCGCACGAGGCCGAGACGCGCCAGCCAGCCGAAGATTGGCGGGCGCGGCCAAGCGTCGGTCCGCACGACGGCGTCGCATTTCGCGTTCAACATGCGGTTGACGCGATTGGGAATTCCGCCGCCGGTGATGTGCGACATGGCGCGAATCGAATGCTTCCTGAGGAGCGCCAGCGCCGTGCGCACGTAGATCCGCGTCGGCTCGAGCAACGCCTTGCCGACCGTCGTTCCCAGTTCCTTGACGCGGTCCTTCACCTTCAGGCGCGCGCGCTCGAAGACAATCGTGCGCGCGAGCGAATAGCCGTTGGAGTGCAGGCCGGAAGAAGCGATGCCGATCAAGCGGTCGCCGGGGCGCGTCCGCGCGGGATCGAGAATCCGGCTTTTCTCGACCACGCCGACGCCGAAGCCGGCGAGGTCGTAGAGCCCTGCGGGATACAAACCGGGCAGTTCCGCCGTCTCGCCCCCGATCAGCGGGCAATCCGCTTCGTTGCACCCCGCGACGACGCCGGCCAGGATCTGGCGCGCCTGTCCCATTTCGAGTCGGTTGATGCCGATGTAGTCGAGGAAGAAGAGCGGCTTGGCCCCGCAGACGACGATATCGTTGACCACCATCGCCACGCAGTCGATCCCGACCGTGTCATGGCGCCCAACGGCGTCGGCCACCAGGAGTTTCGTGCCGACCCCGTCGGTCGAGCCGACGAGGACCGGCTCCTTCCATCCCTTCAACGGCAGCGGAAACAGCCCGCCGAATCCGCCGATCCCGGGAATGCTCTTTCTGAGGTGATCGACCACGCGATCGCCGCGGCGGATGTCGACCCCCGCCTGGGCGTAAGTCAAGGGCGCGCGTTTGGGGGGCATAGCGCAATCTCTCTGCTCGGTATATTGATGAAGCGAAAGCCGCCGTTGGTTTGAAGCGAGGCCCTCATCAGAAATGCCCTTGTTTCAACACCTTGTCGGCTTCGGGGTCGGTATCGTCCACCACACGCTGGATTCTGTCGATCATGCGCGCGAACACATCGGCATAGTACCGAGAAGACTCGAGGAACTCGACGAACTCGTCCCTGTGAGTCCGTCTCTCGTTTGTCGTCCTGTATTCCTGACGAACATTCGATGACATGCGTTTCGCTTTTCTGACGATGAGAACATCGTCAATGTGCGTTGGCGTGATGGACACCGGCGTCATGTCGAGAAACTCACACACAAGAAAGTACAGGGAGGAAGGGATGGCGATTTTCAGGTCACGGCTTGTGGCGACGGCCTCCTGAAACATCGTCTTATCCAGGTTCGTCTTGCACTCAGCGCACACATAGCCGAGGTGAGACTCTACGCGCTCAGCGTCGTGGAAGTCCTTGTCAAACGAAGTCATCACGTATAGGCGCTTGCCAAGGATGAAGTCCTGATCTTCTGTTCTAAGACTGGGGCGGCCTCCAGCTCCGAGGCTGGCAAGCGAGGATGCAAAGCTAAGGCCCGCAAAGGTTTTGCGTGGACCCAGTTCGAAGCCGCTCCCAACCAAACCCAAACCTCGGCAGAGCAAGTGCGGGAGGAACTCCTCCAGAATCGTGTTGTCCAGTTTCAGTTGGCCCTTCTGCCGGTAGAGGAAGTCCTCTGGACTGTCGAAAATCAGGTCAAGCTGTACAAACTTCCCATAGCGATTGGTCGCGTCCACAAGTTCCTCAACAGCGTCTCGCCCAGCGCCTTTAACGCCATCGAGTTCCCTGATCCACTCATTGTAGCGTTGAAGCGCTTTTTGAAGCCCAGGCTTGTCGGCTGCGGGCAACCGACGGTTCTCCAGGAGAGCCCTTAGTTTGTTGAGATGTGGGGTCGGCAGCTTCGGGGCGTCTGAATTCATGTTTGCCTCCTCCTTCTTCCTCTACCATCATCACGCCTTCTCGAGTGTGGTAGTCGGAGTATGAGCGGCTGTTGAAGAGAGGAGTGCCAGAGATCTCGTCGACGCGGGAAATCGCATCCAGCAGCAAAGGCTGATTCCTCTCCGGCGCCTTCCCCAGTGCTGAGCGTAAGGCCTCCCTCGCGACTCGCCTTGGCACAACTGCGGCCAATTGCCCACCATTCGCGTACGCCTTCCTAGTCAGATTCAAGATGTCCTCCCGGATCGTCTCGCCAAACCGATTCGTGAAGACTCGTTTCTGTCGAAGGAGAATGTCGAACATGCCCGACTCGCAAGCGATGCGTTCAACAATATCAGCGTT
>JAPLSS010000337.1 GCA_026398515.1 Candidatus Sumerlaeota bacterium
AGGGTGGCTGGCTGCAGGCGAAGTTCCGTGCGGACGAACTGGCGAAAGCGCCGCTCTTCATTCGCGTGAAAAACTGAGAGTAGTTCCTGGCGTCCCGCGCCGGTCGAAGAGTTCTGAGTTCTGGGGACACCATAGAATGGCACTAACTTAAGGTCCAAGTTGTGTCATAGGCGGTGCTTGCGCTTGGGGACGCCGTGAGTCGTGGCCTCAAGGTACTTCCGTGACAGGGAGCGCATTTCTCCGAGAATCGCCTCCAACTTTCTCTGGCGTTCGATGGCCCGGCGGAAGGCGCCGACCTGCGAGGCGCTGAGGTTGACGGTGACCGTCCTGCCCTCCCGCTTGAAAGTCCATTGGTAATAGGGGCCGTAGCGGTTCGCTGCCGCTCCTCGGGCGCCCGGCCGGGGGATCCGCCGTTCGTGGATGGTCCCGAGCAGTATCCACCCGCTCTTTCCGATGCGCCCGGCCAGCCGCTCGAACCGCCGCCGAAGCCGCTCCCGCTCAGGGGATGATGCCGACGCCGCCACTTGCTTTTCCTCCCGCGAGGCATTATAGTGCGTGAGTTACTACACGGATGTATCCGTGTAGTGTATTCCGGCACGGTAGGGAGGTCAAGGCCATGGCTCGATGCGGTCGCCTGTCGCGGCGCGTCCGGTCGTTGCGGGGGAAATCGCCGGAGCAGTTGAGCGCCTTGTTCGGCTCGTCCGTGGCCTTGCCTGAGGATTTCGGCTCGCCGCGGCGGCGCCGGCTCTTTTTCCCCCTCACGGGTGTTCTGGCTGTTCCTCTCCCAGGTTCTGTCGGCGGACCGGGGCTGCCGGGAGGCGTTGCGTCAGTTCCTGGGATGGCTGGCCTTGGAGGGGAAGACCGCCTCCTCGCGGACGGCCGCCTATTGCCGGGCGCGCCGAAGGCTCCGGCAACAGGACCTCGACGAGACCCACGAGCGCCTGGTGCACCAGGTGCGCGCGGGGCACCTGCGGCGCGGCCTATGGTTCGGACGGCCCGTCAAGGTCGCCGACGGCTCGGGCCTGTCCATGCCGGACACCACGCAGAATCAGCGCGCCTATCCCCAGGCCCACGGCGCCAAGCCGGGCTGTTCGTTCCCGGTCATGCGCGTCGTGGCCATCTTCTGCCTGGGCACCGGCGTGCTGATCCAGATCGCCAAGGGCGCCCTGGAGGTCTCCGAACGGGCGCTATTCCGATCACTCTGGACCTTGCTCGAGGCCGGCGATGTCATCCTGACCGATCGCGGCTTCTGCGGCTACGCCGAGTTCTATTTCCTCCTGCGCCGGGGCGTGGACTGCGTGATGCGCAACCATCAGCGCCGCACCGTCGGGCTCTCCCTGGTGCAAGTCCTCGGCCCCGGCGACCGCCTCATCCGCTGGCACAAGTCCAAATCCGGCCCCGTCTGGCCCGACCAGGCCACCTGGGCCGCCCTGCCGCAGACCCTCACGTTGCGCGAAATCCAGTTTCAGGTCGCCGTCAGGGGCTTCCGCGCGGAAACGATCACCGTCGTGACGACCCTCCTCGACCCCGACCAATTCCCCGCCGACGCCTTCGCCGACCTCTACCGCCGCCGCTGGAGCGCCGAACTCTTCCTGCGCGACATCAAGACCACGATGGGCATGGACATCCTCCGCTGCAAGACCCCCGAGATGGTTGACAAGGAATTGGCAATCTACCTCATCGCCTACAACCTCGTCCGCCTGACCATGTGCGAAGCAGCCCAAAAACACAACGCCCCGGTCGAGCGCCTCTCCTTCAAGGGGACCCTCTCCACAATCCGATCCTGGGCCCCGATCTTCGCCGCCGTGGGAGCAACGCGCCGCCGCGCCCTCTGGACCAGCTTGCTCCACTACCTGGCCGCCGACCGGCTACCCCATCGCCCCAACCGCCTCGAACCCCGCGCACGCAAACGCCGCCCCAAAAATTACCAACTCCTCAACAAGCCCCGCCGACTCTTCAAGGAAATTCACCATAGAAACAAATACACGAAAGTGCTAAGTTAGTGCCATTCTGAGGTGTCCCCGGAACTAAATAGGGGAACGGTACTATGCACCATCACAAAGTCAGAAGATTCCCGGAAGTTCTTTGGGTCATGATGGCAGGTTGGGTTCTCGGTTTCTGCTGGGGCGCCATTGCATGTGCGCAAGCACATACTGACCAGGGCGATCTGGCTCGGAAACTTCGGGATTCGGGGTGGTTCGGCCGATCGAATGCCGCGGACAGAATGGGCTATACAAGGGATCCGCGCGACGTTGAACCATTGATCGCGGCATTGAAGGACAAGAGTTCGGTCGTGCGAGAGAGCGCGGCAAGCGCACTGGGCAGAATCCGCGACCCACGGGCAG
>JAPLSS010000177.1 GCA_026398515.1 Candidatus Sumerlaeota bacterium
GCAGCGCGCGCTCTATGGCCGCGCTGAACCATGGCTCGGTCGTCAAAGCCTTTAGGGACGCCGGTTTGCGGAGGTTCTCGATCACGCTTTGGTACTGCGCGTCGTCCGGCGCGCCCTCAGACATGAAATAGACCGAGCACCAAAGATCGCCAACCAGGACAAACGGCTTCCGTGCCCGTTCAAAAGCCTTGCGGTACAGGGCCTCCTTCTCTTTGACCTGGGCCGTTGTTTCGGACGGCATCTGGCGAATGTCGGCAAGCGGCTTAAGGAGAGCCGGCAGATTCTCCGCCACCTGTGGGCCGAAGGCGTCTTCGAACGCGCCGCCAGCCATGGGCCGCGCACCGAGCCTCGGCAAGTCGGCGCCGACCAGGCTGTTGCCGTGGCGGAGATGATGGTCAAGAAAGGTAAGGGGCTGATCCGTCGCAACCGTTTCCAACCACAGCGCGAGTTTCGCCAGTTCTACCGCAAGAGGATTGATGTCCACGCCATAGAGGCAACGCTCCACCACCCGGCGCTTCCAAAACGTGATGGCCGCCTCCTCCGTTTGGGTCGCGCCACAATCGGGGTCGCTCGCATAAGGATGGGTGGCGATCTCCTCGGCAAGAAATTGGCAGGCGCGAAGAAGGAAGTGCCCCGATCCCATGGCGGGGTCCAACACGCGAAGGCTGAGGATGCGGTCATCATATTGCGAGCGCAATTGTGCCAGTCTGCCTTCCCACTTGCCGCGCGCCTCTTCCGACGATGCGGCCGCCAGCATCTTCTCGGTGTTCTCCACGTCGCGCCGCAGCTTCTCACTGATCCGGTGGCATTCCGGCGCGAGGGTCTTGCCGACAATGTACCCGACGATGTGGTCGGGCGTATAATAGCTCCCACTAGCCCGACGTTCGCCCTTGTCCGTTTCCAAGTAGATGCTGCCGGCCTCGTAAACGATGCCTGTCCTCTGAAATCCCTTGGGAACCGCCTTGGCCGCCGGGACGGTTCGCTCTTCCGACCGGCCCGCTTTGCCCTTGGAGAAGACGACTTCCATCCGTTCGGGAGCAACACGGGGATGCAGTTCCAGCAAGCCTTCATAGATGTTCCCCAGGTGCTGAATCTGAAGATCCCGATAGTCGACAAGATACAAAGGACTGCCGGAATGCGCTTCATCTTCCGCGCGGCTGAGGTGATCGATGACACGGGCCAGATGCCAATCCGACAGTCTCTTCGAGGAGAGGAATGCGTTCGCCTCTGGGTCGAACAGACCGCCGTTGTAGGCCGGGACGTCATAGGCTTTCTTGCCCGCGTCAATGAGATCAAAGAGCGAGGCGAGGTCATCCCAGAGGGCGGTAGATTCCAGGGAATAGTCGTCAGCGCTGCGATGCGTCAGGCGGTCCAGGCGCGATCCAATTTCCTGACGGTGGCGTGCGAGCGAGCGGTTCTCCGAATAGAAGCGGTTTTTGCGATAGGGCAGCAACCCGCGATCTTCGGCGTACATAATGAACAGAAGGCGATAGAGAAGGATGAAACTCTGTTCGCGGCAAGTCGCGAGATCCGTTTCGGGGCTGAGACCGTTTGGCCCGAACCGAAGGAAGCCCTCGATGCAGCAACGCAAGGCTTCAAAGACCCTCGCTCTTAGATCCCGACCGATGCCCAGCCGATATTCTGAACTGCCCTTCCTGGCGCGTTCGACCAATGGACGCCGACCGCCCTTGACGGCGACAGCCGTTGGACCGAACAAAAGCCAGAATCGAAGAAAGTCGTGGAAAAGGGCCTGACCGTGAAGGAAGTCCTTCCCTTCCCTTTCCCACCGGTCCAGGAAGGTTGGGAGGTCGAATGCCAGGTATGTCTCGAAACGACGTTGATCTGAGGCCAGTTCCCGGGGAACCAACCGCCATTCCCTGCCGTTTGTAAGAATGCCATAGTCAAGACGACTCTTGTCCAAGTACCACTCGATCTGCTCGGGCGGATACTCCCTCTCGCCGCCAACGCGCGTTGGACGATCCAGGGAGACATGCCATGCTTTGGCGTCGGCGAGGAGCGCCGGAAGGCTCCAGAACGCCTGCGATTGTTTCCCGGCGTCGAGGGCCGCATTCTTTGAAGCGTCGTCAGGAAAGAGGGCGTAGTCCGGCTTTCGACCGCGAAGAAAGGTCTGATAGATGATCTTCCATCCAAGGGCCTCAAACACGGGCTGAACAAACGCATATTCCAGCGATTGTTCGTTCTCGTACTTGCCGAGGCGGTTCTTCTCCTCCTTCCAAAGGGCTGTCAGGTGGTCAAGGGCTTCTCGCGCGTTGGGCTCTTCCTCGCGCCATTCTGGTTCCAGGGAAAATCGAGCTTCCAACCAATGGTTGGAAAAGAGATCGCTGTTGCGTATCGGCCCGAAGGCAAACTCAAGTTGCGCGCCAGCAGATGCCGCATACCGTCTAGCCATCAAGCGTCCCCGTCCCATCGTTCAGTGATATACGGTGCCGATAAGGGATGTGACCCGAAAGTTAGCCTGTGCGCTGCCTTTGATCAAGCTACTTGTTTGAACAGTCGAAAGTCCGGCGAAGAGGGCGCAAATCGCCCCGCGCGGCGAGCAGTCCGAGGACCGCGACCGCCGCCGCGAGG
>JAPLSS010000370.1 GCA_026398515.1 Candidatus Sumerlaeota bacterium
ATTCCGCCTAAAGGCGGGACTCCCTACCCCTATTTTCGGGAGAGCACTTCATGGCGCTTCGCGGCACTTCGAAAGTTGCGAAAACGGATCGTTTGAGTTCGTAGTCCCGCCTTCAGACGGTCGTGAAGTTCGGCGGACTTGTCCCCATGCCTACAGACCGCCTGAAGGCTGGACTACGAACTCAAGTGCCTCCATGCTGATGGCCCTTTGCCTCTCGCCCGGCCGACCAGCGCCTCCAGGCGTCGCGCACCGCGTGCGCCGCGCCGAGCGCAAGGCCGCGGCATTTGCGCACCGCGAAACCGCTCACGAGCCGCGGGTTAAAGTTCTTCTTGAAGCGCGCGACCTCAGGCGCATTGGCTCCATGCCAATCATAGATTCGAATGCTCCCTAGGCGTTGAAGATACGCAAGGATTTCCGCTTGCAGCAGCGAAGGCGCGCCCGTGCCGCTCGCCTTTTCATCCGACGCGCCATAGAGATACGTCGCCCGCCCCGCGCGCCACACGACGACGGCGGAGGCCAGCGGCTCGTTTTCCGGCGAGAGCGTCCGCGCGCACGGCGATCCCCGCGCGCCGGGCCTTGGCGATCTGGCGTCGCGCGTCGTTTTCGAAGGCGCCTTCCAGGTCGGTTTCCGGGGCCACGTCGGTCTCGTAGGTGTAGTACGGGATCGCCTGCCATCCGCGTCGCAGGAACGGACGCGCGTCGCGGACTTGCGGGTCCAACTTCAGGAACGCCTCGGTCGCCGCGGCGCGAAGGAACCGATCGAGGGCTTCGACGGCCTCCTCCAGAAGCGATTCGCGGCGCCCCGGCGAGGCGTCTTCGGATTGCGCGACCCAGAACCCGGCGTACGGGGCCATCGGGTGGGTGGTCCAGACAGTCCGGCCCAACCGGCGTCGAAGGTGAAACGTGGCCCCGCCCGCCAGGTCGGCGGCGCTTGCGCCGCCTGCGGGGTCGGCGGCGCTTGCGCCGCCTGCGGGGTCGGCGGCGCTTGCGCCGCCTGCGGGGTCTTCGCCCCGCCACAAGCCGACCACCCGCAAGGCCCCCCATTCCGGCGGCTGCGCCTCGATCCACAAACGGGAGCCGCAGAATCCGGCGCACGGGCAGCGGGCCGCGGCCTGCTCCCAGGCGGGCAGTTGATCGTGGCTGAGAAGAAGAGCGTTCATGGGAAGCTGGTTCGGAGTGACGCCTTTAGGCGTTGTCTTATCTCTAGGCGTTGTCTCACGTATCGCTTCAACCGCCGCAATAGCGGCTAACGCCGTCACTCCGAACGGGGCGATCTTCTGACATTGCAGCGCGTTTTGCGAGACGGAATTTTCAGAGGGAAGGAAACCGCCTCAGGCCCCCGCGAACCCGTTTCGCGACCGCCAGAAGAAGGCCAGGTCGTGGCGCCAGCGATGCCGGGAGATGAGGAGGCGCTTCAGCGCGAACGGGTCCAGCGTCTCCCAATCGTTCACGCCGCTTTCCGTAGTGCACAGGAACCGATAGCCGGCCGTTTCCGCGATCGCGCGGGCCGCCTCGCGCTTGACGCCGTATGGAAAGGCATAGGCGATGGGCCGGACGCCGATTTCCCGTTCGATCGCGCGGCGCGAGTCCTGGAGTTCCTTCTTGATTTCCTCGGGGGAAAGGCGGCTCAGGCGCCGATGGGTCATGCCGTGGGATTGCACGGAGATTCCTTGGCGGCTCATTTCCCGCGCTTGGTCCCACGTCATCAACGAGGTCGGCTCCGTCTCCATCGCGTCTGGCCAGACGAGGCTCGTCTTGCCCACGTCCTCCGCGATCAGGAAGAGGGTCGCCTTGGCGCGGTGTTTCAGGAGCAAGGGAAACGCCGTCGAGTAGTTGTCCGCGTACCCGTCATCAAACGTCAGCAGGATCGGCTTGTCCGGCAGAGACGCTTCGCGGTCCAGCGCTTTCCTTAAGTCCTCAAAATCGCAGAACGAATAGCCGAGCCGCCGCAGTCGCCCCAGTTGCCGGTCCAGCGCCTGGCGGCTGGTGCACAGCCCTTTGAGCCGCGTGGCCCGGGTCGGCGGGCTGATCTTGTGGTACATGAGAATAGGGACGCGCATCGACGGCTCCGCCGAAGGTGTTCATAGGCCATATCGGCGCGGGCGACGGAAAGATTACCCGCGCCGAGCGACCGGCGCCCCTGCCGCGCCCCGGTATTTCTCGCCACGTGTTGCAGCGGCGGTTCCTGGGGGCGCGGGTATCCTCACCCGCCATGAACCGCATTGGATCTCGATCTACAACGGGTGAGGCCTCCCGCGCCACCAGAAACCAAATGCTGGTGAGAAATGCGGGGTAGGCCGCGCTTTTTCCGAACGCTTCCCACGACCCGCGGGCCGCGCCGGGGACGCTTCACCGTCAGTTGCGCGCCGCGCGGGGCGCCACAAACCACTTTGGCTTCGATTGTGCTCGCTCCTGCTATTGACACGTTGCCGGGTTTGGCTTCACAATCATCGCGCGCCCACGGAAAGCCGCGGAGTTGCTGGACGGACGAGCCCTGGCTGCGCCCACAGGGAAACGGCTGTCGTTCGCTCCGGCGTTAGCGCTTTGCCATTCTCTCGGAAGACGGTGCGCTCAGGCATGCCCGAGCGAGAAAACGCATTTCGCCTCTTTGCCTTGACGCCGGCGGGGATGGCCGATCCGTCCGTGGCCATCGCGGCCGCTCGCGCGGGCGCGGTCGGCGTTTTGAACCTGGAGTTCGCCTCCGACTCCGGCGCCTCCCTCCGCGCGCTCGAACGAATGGCGCGCCATGGCCGCGGCGAACGCGGCATCCTGATCGACGCGGAGAATGCGCCTCTTGCCGAAGAAATTCGGACACTCGGCGATGGGCTATTCCACTGGGTCCTCCTGACGAGCTCCTCGCGCGACGCCCTTCAACGCGAAATCGCCCTCTGGCGCGCGCGGCCCGTCCGAATTCTAGTTCAGGCTATCCATCTCCACGAGGCCAACGCGGCCGTCGAAGCCGGCGCCGACGGGGTGATCGCCAAGGGCGCGGAATCCGGCGGCCGGGTGGGCGAAGAGACGTCCTTCATTCTTCTCCAACGCTTCTTACGCGAATTGGATGTCGAGATCTACGCCCAAGGCGGAATCGGGCCGCGCACGGCGGCCGCCTGCCGCGCCGCCGGCGCCGCGGGCGTGGTCCTCGACAGTCAGTTGGCGCTGGCGCGTGAATCGCAACTCTCCGCGGAAACCAAACGCGCGATCGGCGCGATGGATGGGGGAGAGACGGACGTCATCGAGGGGCCCGCCGGCGAACGCGCGCGTCTGTTCTCACGCGGCAGACTTCCCCGGTTGGAAGAATTCCAGGCCGTTGCGGCCCATTTGCGCGACTCGCTCATGCCCGCCGGCGAAGCCCTCGGCCGCTGGAAACGGGCGCTGGCCGAGCGGGTGGGATGGAATTCGCCAGAGGAGAATCTGCTCTTGCTCGGGCAGGACGCCGCATTGGCCGCGCCGCTCGCCAAACGTTACGCCACCGTCGGCGGCATCATCGAGGCCGTCCGAACCGAAGCCGACAGGAGTTGCGCCACGGCGGCGCGCCTGCGGCCTCTGGCGGAAGGCTCGGCGCTCGCCCAATCGCACGGCACGCGCTACCCCATCGTCCAGGGGCCGATGACCCGCGTCAGCGACAAGGCCTCGTTCGCCGCGGCGGTGGCCGACGCGGGCGGTCTGCCGACCTTGGCGCTGGCGGTCATGCGGGGAGGCGAGATTCGCACCCTACTTAAGGAAACCGTAGACGCTCTGGGCGATCGCCCGTGGGGCGTGGGGATTCTGGGCTTTCTGCCGCTGGAGCTGCGCAAAGAGCAAGTCGATGCGATGCGCGAGTTCCGCCCCGCCTTCGCCGTCCTGGCCGGCGGCCGGCCCGAGCAGGCCAACGCGCTCGACGCCGAAGGGGTCGCCACGTACGTTCACGCGCCGTCGCCGGCCATCCTGCGCATGCTGTACCAGGCGGGCGCGCGCCGCTTTGTGTTCGAAGGCCGCGAGTGCGGCGGCCACGTCGGACCGCGTTCCAGTTTCTGCCTTTGGGAGCAGTGCGTGGAAGAACTGCTCGAACGGATCGGCTCGCGCGAGAACGAAGCCGAGCAGTGCCACGTGTTGTTCGCCGGCGGCATTCACGACGGGCGTTCGGCGGCGATGGTCGAAGCGCTCGCCGCTCCGCTGGCGGAACGCGGAGTGCGCGTCGGCGCCCTGATTGGCACCGCCTACCTGTTCACCCGCGAGGCGGTGGAATCGGGCGCCATCGTCGAGGGATTCCAACGCGAGGCGCTGGACTGCGCCCAGACGGTGCTGCTGGAATCCGGGCCGGGGCATTCGACCCGCTGCGCGCCGACTCCGTTCGCCGACGCCTTCCTGAACGAGAAGCGCCGCCTGCTGGCCGAAGCGCGCTCGTCGGACGAAATCCGCCTGGCGCTCGAACAACTGAACATTGGCCGCCTGCGCATCGCCGCCAAGGGCCAGGAGCGCGACGAGTCGTTTGAGCGCGTTCCCAAGGCCTCGAAACTCAAGCCGGTTGCGCCCGACCGCCAGCGCCGGGAAGGCCTCTACATGATGGGCCAGGCGGCGGCGTTGCGCGATTCGATCAGTTCCATCGAAGACATTCACCGCGAGATCGCCACGGGCGGCGAGCGATTGGCCGCCATTCGACCGCTGCAATCGTCCGCGTCTTCCATCTTGCGCGGAGAGAAGCCTCCGGTGGCCATCGTCGGCATGTCGTGCTTCCTGCCGAAGGCGCCCGACTTGGCCTCGTACTGGCACAACATCCGCCACAAGGTCGACGCCATCCAGGAGGTCCCCGAGGAGCGTTGGGACTGGCGCCTGTATTACGACCCCGACCCGCGCGCCAAAGACAAGATCTACTCGAAATGGGGCGGGTTCCTCGACGACATCCTGTTCGATCCGACCGTCTACGGCATGCCGCCGAACGCGCTGGAGTCGATCGACCCGGTCCAACTGCTCGCGCTGGAAGCCGTGCGCCAGGCGCTGGCCGACGCAGGCTACGCCGAGCGCCCGTTCCCGCGCGAAACGACCTCGGTCATCCTCGGCGCGGGCGGGGTGGGCGAGTTGGCCACGCGCTACGGGACGCGCGCCGCTCTGCCGCGCCTCTTCAACGGCCAACACGAGACGGCGCTGTTGGCGGAGGAACTGCGCGACCAACTTCCGCAGTGGACCGAAGATACGTTTCCCGGCGTGCTGCTCAACGTCATCGCCGGGCGCATCGCCAACCGCTTCAACTTGGGCGGGCTGAACTTCACCGTCGACGCGGCCTGCGCCTCCTCGCTTGCGGCCGTTGAACTGGCCGTCAAGGAGCTGCAAACCGGCTCCAGCGACATGGTCATCGCCGGCGGCATCGACACCAACATGTCGCCGTACGCCTACCTGTGCTTCAGCAAGACCTACG
This sequence comes from Candidatus Sumerlaeota bacterium, assembly GCA_026398515.1. GTDB lineage: Bacteria > Sumerlaeota > Sumerlaeia > JAPLSS01 > JAPLSS01 > JAPLSS01. Next base: position 5,393 of record JAPLSS010000370.1, read on the forward strand.
CCTTCTCGCCGCGCGGGCGCTGCCAGCCGCTGAGCGCTGAAGCCGACGGCATTGTCATCAGCGAAGGGGCGGCGATGACGATCCTCAAACGCCTTGACGACGCCATCCGCGACGGCGACCGCATTTACGCCGTGATCCGCGGCATCGCCGGATCGAGCGACGGGCGCGCCAAGGGCCTGACCGCCCCGCATCCCGACGGTCAGATTCGGGCGTTGCGCCGCGCCTACGAGAACGCAGGCGTTTCGCCGGCCAGCATCGAATACCTTGAATTACATGGAACAGGCACGGTTGTTGGCGACATGGCCGAGATCGAGACCGTGCAACGAGTGTTCGAGGGCGGCGTTCCGCGCCGGTGCGCCGTCGGGTCGGTCAAGTCGATGATCGGCCACACGAAGTGCGCCGCCGGTGTGGTCAGCCTCCTGAAGGTTGCGCTGGCGCTGCATCACAAAGTCTTGCCGCCGACGCTGGGAGTGGACCGGCCGAATCCCAAGGCCGATTCGCCCGCCAGTCCGGTTTACGTCAACACCGAGGCGCGCCCGTGGCTGCGGCGGGACCCCCAAGTGCCGCGCCGCGCGGCCGTCAGCGCCTTCGGCTTTGGCGGAACGAATTTCCACGCCGTTCTCGAGGAATACGACGGGGAATTCCTGGAAGATCGGCGGCGGACCCTCCCCGGGCGCCGGCCGGCGGAGCTCTTCCTGTGGCGCGCCGCTTCGCGCGTCGAGTTGGCCGCCGCCGTCAAAGACTTCCGGTCCAAAGCCGCCGCGAGCGATCCCAAGCAATTCGCGCAATGGGCGGCCTGGGCGGCTGCTGCCTATGAAAACGCGGGCGAAGGCCTCTGCCTCGCCGTTGTCGCCGAGTCGCCGCTCGATCTCGACCAGAAACTCGAACGCGCCGTGGCGTTTCTCGAAGGCGCCGAAGGCGAGCTGGCCGATCCACGCGGCCTCTACTTCAGCGAGACGCCGCTCGCCCGCGAAGGCAAGATCGCCTTCCTCCTTCCCGGGCAAGGCTCGCAATACGTGAACATGGCCGCTGAGCTGGCCATGGACTTCCCCGCCGTTCGCGAATGCATCGAGCGCGCGGGCGTGGCGTTGCGGGACCGGTTGCCGCGTTTCCTGGGACAGGCCATTTACCCGCCGTCCGCTTTCACCGACGAGGAGAAGCGCGCTCAAGAAGCCGAACTGACCGCGACGCAAGTCGCCCAGCCGGCGCTCGGCGCAGTCTCCCTCGGCATGGCGCGCCTGCTGGAGAGTTTCGGGATTCAGCCGGATTTGCTCGCCGGCCACAGTTACGGCGAACTGGCGGCGCTTTGCCTGGCGGGCGCGTTTGACGAAGACGCGCTCTACCTCGCCTCCGAAGCGCGGGGGCGCGCCATGGCCGAAGCCGCCGGTTCTCAACCGGGCGCCATGGCGGCGGTCGACGCGCCGATTGACGAGGTCGCGCCGGTGGCCAACAGCATCGAGTCGCTTCACGTGGCCAACCTCAACGGGCCGCGCCAAACCATCGTCGCCGGCCCCGACGCGGCGGTGGACGAAGCCGTCCGCGCTTTCGCGGAGAAGGGCCTGCGCGCCCGCCGCATTTCCGTAGCGTGCGCGTTCCACACGCCGATCGTCGCCCCCGCGCGCGAGCGGTTCCTGGAATTCCTCTCGGGCGTCGAAATCGCCTCTCCGCGCGTTCCCGTCTTTTCCAACACGACCGCCGAACCTTATCCTTCAGAGCCTGCCGCCATCGCCGCGCGTTTGGGCGACCATTTGGTCAATCCCGTTCGGTTCCAGGAAGAAATCGAGGCGCTCCACGCGGCCGGCGCTCGCTTGTTCGTCGAGGTGGGGCCGAAGGCGGTCCTGACGGGCCTCGTGCGCCAGATTCTCGAAGGGAAGCGTTTCCTCGCCGTCAATACGGATCAGCCGGGGCGGCCCGGATTCCTGCAACTGGCGCATGCGCTCGGTCAGTTGGCGGCTCACGGCGTCTCAGTCAAGGCGAGCGTTCTGTTCGAGGGGCGCGTGGAACCGCGCGCGCCGGGCGAGAAGCCGCCTGCGCCGCCCGCCATGGCGTGGCTGGTCAATGGCTATCGCGCGCGTCCATTGCGCGAGACGCCAAAGGCCGCCGCCAGAGTGAAACCGACTGCCGCGGCGAAACCGGCCGTCACCGAGGAACGGAAAGAACCGGCGTCAGCGGCGCCGCTCCCCGCGCGGGTCGAACCCGCCGCTTCGTCTGCGCCGAGCGAGGCCGCGGCGCCCTCGGGCTCGGATGTCATGGCGCAGTTCCAGCGCATCATGAACCGCTTCCTCGACGTGCAGCGCGAGGTGATGGAAGCGTACTTGGCGGCGTCCAGCGGACGCCCCATCCAGGCCGCCGCGTCCGCGTCTCAGCCCTCCTCGGCTCCGCCCATCCAGGCCATCGCCGCGCCCGCCGAGCACGCTGGCGGCGCTTGCGCCGCCGAGCCGGACAGCAGGCCGCTTCGGCCCGCCGCGGCCTTGGCCCGGTCCGGCGGAACGGACCTCCAGGGAACGGACGCGCCGCCTTTGGACCAGCCCGCCGGGCTGAGCCGCGAAGACCTGACCGCGCGCCTGCTCGC
>JAPLSS010000626.1 GCA_026398515.1 Candidatus Sumerlaeota bacterium
GTGAGATGGGCGAGGCGGAACTCCAGCGGATCGGCGCCGGCGGCCGCGGCCAACTCGTCCATCATGGATTCACGCGCCCAGTTGTTGACCGTCGCGCCCAGACAGCGGTACGCCCCAACTTTCAACGGCGTATTCGAACGAATCGGCTGGGTCTTCGTGTTCGGAATGTCATAGGGCGTCTGAATGCCCGCGGGCATCGAGTCGCCATAGCTGACCATTTCCCAGGCGACGATCTTGCCGCCGGCGTCGAGGGCGGCCTGGATGTCGATGACCACCGCCGGGCGGAAGTAAGCCCAGGTGAACTCCTCCTCGCGCGTCCATTTCACATGGACGGGCTTGCCGGCGGCCTTGGCCAGGCGCGCCGCCTCGACGCCGGCTTCGGTCGAGTGTTTGCCGCCGAACGCGCCGCCGGTGTCGGGCACGATGACGTGGACGCTCTCCGGCGGAGTGTTCAGTTCGCGGGCGATTTCCGAGCGCGAGCTGAACGGGCTTTGCGATCCAGCCCAAACGGTCAGTTTGCCGTCCTTCCACTCCGCTACGGCCGCGCGCGTCTCCATCGGCGAGTGCTGGACATAGGGCGCTTCGTAGGTCGCTTTCAAGGTCTTGCCCGCTTGGGCCAGAGCGTCCTTGACCGAGCCTTTCTCCCCCCCGCCCCGGCCTCCGAATCCGCCGCCGCCTCCCTCGCCGCCTTGCTGCCCGTGGTCCTTGAGCCACTTCGACACGTCCTTGCTCGACGGAAATGGCTCGGTGTTCCACTGGGCTTTGGCGGCGATGGCCTTGACCGCCTGGGCGGCAAGAAACGAGGTCGGGGCCGCGCAACCTACAAAGTCTCCTTCGTGCACGACCACCACGCCTTTCATCGCTTCGGCCTCGGACGTGTCGACGGAGGCCAGCGTCGCGCCATAGGAGGGCGGGCGCAGGACTTTCCCGTAGAGCATGTCGGGGCGCACGATGTCCGAGGCGTAGCGATGCGCGCCGGTGACGATGTCGCGCGCGTTGGGGCGGGGGAGCGAGGCGCCGAGCACCTTCCAGTCCTTCGCCGGCGTCAATTCGACCTCGCGCGAAACGGGCTGCTGGAAGGCCTTGGCGATCTCGTCGCTCTTCGCCAGGTCGGCGTAGGAGATCGTCTGCTTCCCTTCCGGGAGCGAGACGGCGCCATCGCGAACTTCCACGGCGCTTCGATCGACCTGCCACCGCCTCGCCGCCTCATCGGCCAACAAGTTGCGCGCCGTGGCGCAGGCCGCGCGCACGGCGGGCATGGTGCGCGGCGTGGTTTGGCTGCCGGCGGTGACCCCGTCGTCGGGGACGAGTTCCGTGTCGGCCATCACCAACCGGATTCGACTGGCCGGCACGCGCAGTTCCTCGGCGGCGCCTTGGGTGATGATCGTCCGCGGCCCCTGGCCCAGTTCAATTTTGCCGGTCATGACGGTGATGACGCCGTCCTCGCCGATGTGAAGGCGCGCCGCGACGGTTTGCGTCGCCTGGCCGCCGAATCCTCCGCCGCCCCCTCCCCGGCCGCCGCGCCCGCCTCCAGGCGCCTGGGCGCCGCTGGCGCTGACGGTGATCAGCAGGCCCGCTCCCAGCGCCTGCAAGAACCCGCGCCGGTTGAATTCGATGCGGCATTCCAGGCGATCATTTTCCGTGTCGCGCCCAAGCTCGGGAGTTTCGTTTCGATGCGTGTGATCGTTCATGGGACCTTCACCTCCGCGCTTGGATTAGCGGCGCGGCGGATCGCGCTGAGGATCTTCGGATAGCCGATGCACCGGCACAGGCTGCCGTTCATCTTCTCGACGATCTCCGCGTCGGTCGGGTGGGGATTCTCTTCGAGGAGCGCCACGGTCTGCATGATCATGCCCGGCGTGCAGTAGCCGCATTGCATCGCGCCCTCGGCCAGGAACGCTTCCTGCACCGGGTGCAGCGCGTCGCCCTTGGCCAGTCCCTCGATGGTGACGATGGATTTCTTGTCGGCGGCGCTAACCGGGGTGATGCACGAGAGGACAGGCTTGCCCTCCATCAACACGGTGCATCCGCGACAGCGGCCTTCGCCGCATCCATATTTGGCTCCGGTGAGTTGCAGGTCTTCGCGCAGGACATCGAGCAAGGGGCGCTTCGGGTCGGTCGTGACCTTGGCCTCCTTGCCGTTGACGGTCATGGCGATGGATACGTCCATGGGCGGCCTCCTGTTGATGGCAAGATTTCAAAGTGACGATGGTCGGCGGTTTCCCGGCCTGGGCGAGGGGCATTAAAGCGCGATTCCGGGGCGATGGGCAATCCTTTTTACGGGGAAGGGGTCGGCGTGGGGCGCATGTCCGAATCAAGGAAGGCGGGAACGCCCTACGTTCGTTGCGATCCTCGGTGGAGGAGGTTCTGCTTCGCGGAGGTCTCGTTGCCGGGGCACGAAGGCAAAAGAGAGATTGATCGGTTGTCTGCCCGTCCGCTATGGTCCCGCCATACGCTGGAGCCAGGGCACGCTCAAGGGAGGATGCCGCAATGCGCGCGTTGCTCATCTACTCCAGGTGTCCCACCACGTTCTGGTCGTTCGAGAAGATCCTGGAGCTGGTCGGCCGCAAGGCCCTGGCGCCGCCGTTGAGCCTGGCTACGGTCGCCGCCCTCTTGCCGGCCGATTGGGAGTTCCGGCTGGTAGACCGCAATGTTCGCCCCGTCCGCGAGGACGAATGGGAATGGGCCGAAATTGCGCTGGTCACCGGCATGATCGTCCAGAGAGCCGACCTGCACACGGTGGTCGGCGAGGCGCGCCGCCGCGGCAAGCGCGTGGCTCTGGGGGGGCCCTACGCGACGGCCGATCCGGAGGGGGCGGCCGCGTCAGGCGCCGACTACTTGGTTCTGGACGAAGGGGAGATCACGATTCCCTTGTTTCTGGACGCGCTGAAACGAGGCGAGGGCCGCGGGGTCTTCCGCTCGAACGGCCTCCGCC
>JAPLSS010000249.1 GCA_026398515.1 Candidatus Sumerlaeota bacterium
CGATTCGCATTGCAGATCGAGGCGTCCGCCAGGAGTTCCGCTTTCCGTCGCATATAGGCGTCGATGAAGTATCCCATTTTTGGCACTATTTGAATCTCTACAAAAACGACGCAACACTCCTTTATATATCTTACGCCCCACGTCCCTGAACGAAACAGGTCGGCTCCCGGCGTGGCCGTTGTCCGGTTTTGTTCGCAAAGAAGAACGCAATGAGGCGGCAGCTCGGCGCTGTCGTCGCCGTGTTGCCCCGTGGGCCTTCGCATGTTTCTTCCAACATTGACTGCCAACGACTTGCCGCGCGATTTCGACTTGCTAACTCGTTCGGGTTCCGCAAAATAGACGGTTGTCGGGATGACAATCGGGCATGCTGTCGGGTTCGGCGCATTATCGCAGGACAGAAGAGGCGTTTCGCCGGGAGGCTGATGGCCAGACTTCCCTGGATCCGCGCGTCATTGCGAAGTTGATTGACGAAGAAACCGCCCGGTCGATGATCGGCCAGGCGCTACGGCCCGTGTTCGGACTGGAGAGGGATGAGGACTGCATGAAGGCGGAACGGGCGTTTCCGCTGTATGAAGACGCCTCGCCGATCAACCACCTCAAGGCCGGCGCGCCCCCCGTTTTCCTGTATTATACGAACGCCCCGAAGGAATTCGTGCCGTCGAACACTACCGAGGCGGTCCACGACCCCCACGTCGTCCAGGAACTGCTCCAGTACCCTGGCGCCCAGGGCGAGCACGGCGGAGCGGACGTAGAACTCGGCGGCCTCCAGATCCACGACGCCCTCGCGCCTCACGCGCTCGATGAGGCGTGCCGTCTCGGCCTCGCGCTCGGTCTCGATCAGTTCCTGGAGTTTTTTTGACCCTCCTCCTTGCCAGCGGCCTCCAGGTTGGCCAACCGCTGGCTGACTTGGACCAACTCGGCCGATAGGGTCTGCCGGCGGCGGAAGGCCTCGATCTGGCGGCGATACAGCGCGGCCTCCTGCGCATTGCGCAAGTGCTTGCCGCGCGTCCGGCCGCCTTGCTTGAAGGTGTAGGTCAGATGCGGGCCACGCCGATAGACCGAGCCGTCCTTCCGGCGAGTCGGCAGATGCTGCTCGGCGATCGATCCCATGCGCATCGGTCCCAGCCCGGCGATCTGGTCCAGGATCTGCGCGCGCCGCTGTGTCAGTTGTCGATCGGTTTCCGTGGACGCCCCTTGAAATGTATTGTATATATTACAATACAGAAGACGAACGATGTCGAGCCTTTTTCCTTTACCCACTTTCATGTCGTACACCCGGGTCGAGGCGGGCATATGATTTGCCTTGACCGCGATAGTAATCCTATCGTAGTATAGCCAATTATATGAAGACTACTGTAAAGGATTCTGACGACAATGTCCCGACAAAAGAAACCTTTCGCCCCCGCGCTGCTAAGCCTCTTCGGAATGCCGTTGTTGCCCTCCGACAAACTCTCCCTGTCGGATCAGATACACGACATCCTTCTGTGCCAGATCCAGGCTGGGCGGTGGAAGATCAACGAGCGCCTGCCAAGCATCTCCCAACTGGCTGTAGAGATTGGCCTGAGCCGCCAGCCAATTCAACAGGCTTTTGAAGCATTGCGCGGAGAAGGATTCCTGCGCCAACAGAGGGGGAATGGAACCTTTCTGTCGTCCCAAAAGACCCGAGGCGCAAAGTCCTTGGGCTCAATCGGCGTCCTCATGACATCGCACCCGCCGGAGTCGGTGCGCTCATGGGGATACAGCGAAGCCGACAACTGGCGGCTGCACGCGATTCTCAGGCAGGCCGCCGAACGGCACTACCTCCAGGAAGTCCATTGCATCCCGCCTGGAGATCAGGAAAACCTGTACAGCAGGATTGGCGGCCTGTTCAGCAAACAGGTCAGGGGCATTCTCTCGTTGCGTCCATTTTCTATCCCGGATTTCGATATCCTGCCCTCAGACAGCCTGCCGATTGTTTTCCTGGGCTACTATGCGTTCCGCGACGGCCCGTGCGTCGCGCTGGACCTGGAGACGGGGTTCTATCGGCTGACTCGCGAGGTCATCCGGCAAGGCCACCGGCGGATTCTGTTGATTCCCAAGGCGTATCCCATGCCCAGCGAGATGGAACTGATCTACAAGGGTTTTGAGCGGGCGATGGTCGAGGCCGGCTTGTCAGTGGATCGGGAAGCCTACGAGGCAGCATTGCGCATCGAGTGGGCCGATTTGCGTGTGGTCCGGGAGCACTTGGCGGCATTCGTGGATCCGAAGGGTCCGCGTCAAAGCCAACATGCCACCGCCGTGGTCAGCGCTCATTACAACTATGCCTTGAGCGCCATCGCGGTGGCGGACTTGATGGGAATCCGAGTGCCGAGTGACTTGAGCGTTGTCGGCATGATCAGCGGGCCGATCCGACTGGAGGATCCCAATCAGAGATTAACCGGCATTGAATACGACGTGGATCTCATGGTGCGCATGGGCTTCGAAGTCCTCGAAGAGCAAATGCGCACCCGGCGCAATTCGGTGTCTCTCGTCCGCGTCAAGCCGATCATCCAACACGGCGACAGCCTGGCGCCGCCGCGAAAGGATTGAGCCGGGAAGACGCGAACCGACAGCAAATTGACGGATACAGTCCGAGTGGTGAGTCGCACAGCGAACGATGCGTTCGTCTCATTGGGAGCAACAGAGGCGGAGTGGGACAAAACAAAGTGCACGGGCAGATTTCACCTTGATCGAACTGTTGAGCGTCGTGAGCAGCGCGCCGGGCTCTTGAGCCATCCGCCGTTTCTGGCCTTTTCCGCCAGCCGGGGAGGGTTCAACGAGGCATCCAGCTTGTGGGAACGCCGGTCAGGAGGCAAGCCGATGCAACTAACGCGTCGCCATTTTCTGCGCACCGTTGGAGGAGGAGCGGCATTGGCCCAGGCCGCTCCGATTCTCCAGCCGTCGATCACGACCCCCTACGCCCTTGCGCCGGGCTGGGGCAAGGGGCCACGCTCCCAGTTGGATTGGTGGTCGGGCGGGCGGACGAATCTCCAGGATCTGGAGGACCTGCGCACCAACGCCGTCTCCGGCAAGACCCGCTACCTCGACATGGTTGAAGTGTACTTCAACAACGGCGATTGGCGCAAGTTCAAGACGCCCGCCTGGACGAGCGCGACGGCCCATACCTGGGTCATGCAGAACGGATGCAAGTGGATGAACATCGGATTTCGCGTCTGGCCGTCTGCCGACGACCCAGACTGGCAGAGCAAGGTCCCCGACAAGACTTGGGCGACCATGCCGGCCGATTTCGGCTCGGATTTGGCGCACGACCACTGGTGGATGAGCCCCCGTGTCCCGATTGGCTGGAAGCCGGGAATGGACGCGGAGGCCGGCCGCCAGCTGGCGGTGCAACTGTGGCAAAAGGCCGCCGACGGCTATTTCAACCACATGTGGGAGAACGTGCTCAACGCCATCTGGACCGGCTATTTCGTCAAATACAACCTCCAGCATGTCCAGGTGATCTGGCGGCCTTTCTGGGAAGCCAGCGGGACGTTCAGCCTTGGCACGCCGCATCCCATCTACTCTTCTTCGTACGCGTGCGCGGAAACCCCCGGGGAGATCGCCGCCGCCAAGGCCGGGCAGGAGCAGTGCATCGCCACCATCAAGAAGGTGTTTCCGACGAGCTACGTTCATTGGTGTCCGCTGAAGAGGGGCCAGACGAAGCAGGACATCCGGCTGTACTCTCCGGACAATGCCGACGCGATCGGCCCGGATTACTACGACAGCTGGCCTCCGAACCTGACCTTGGCCGATTGGAACAAGAATATCATGGTGACGGTGAACGGCGGCCCCGTGGGAATCCAAAAATGGCTGGATTTCTGCAAAACGAAGAACAAGCCCCTCGCCATCGGCGAATGGGGGATCACCTTCCCCGGGGCGGGCGATGATCCGAAGAGCTTCGGAGGAGACAACCCTCTGTTCATTCAGAAGATGTTCGAGTTCTTCTCCGACAACAAAGACTGGATGGCCTACGAGATCTACTTCAACTCGAACGAGCATCTGATCCAGGCGAGCAAACCCAAGAACCCCAAAGCCTCGGCCGCCTATCGCCAGGCATACGCGGGGGTGAAGGCCTGACCCGCGCGAGGCAGGACCGACCGGCGAAGCAGAATGCAGAGCCTTTCGAATGGCGCAGGCTTTCCGGCCCGTGAATGGCCGAAGAGAGCGGATCGCCTGGGATCCCAGGCTGGAAAACCGGCGCCACTCGGATGACCTTTCAATCCCAGCCCCTCTCCTTGATCGTCAACGTCGCCCGGCGCACGGAGCAGTAGTCGTTGCCGGAAAAGAGCAGGTGGATGGTCCTGCCGTCCGGGCTCATCCACTTGGTGGGAAAACAGCCGGTTTCTCCCGGGCCGACATCCCAGCGCAGGGTGTCATACACCGTCGTCCACGGGCCCCACGGCTCGGGGGCGTCGTAAACCCCGAACCCGCCGTGGAACCGCGTGTCGGGCGCTCCGGACGTCGGAACGGGACGCTGCTGCCACCAGAGGTAGCGCCCCGACGGCGCGTGGAAGCTCACGCTGGATCGCATGCACTGCTTCGCGTGCGCGAAGACGGCCCCGCGGTCGGCGGCCTCCTTCGACCAGACCGGATCGCCCCGTTCGTCCCGCTGGACGAAGAACTCATACGCCGCGCGGTCGCGAATCCGCTCCCGGGGGACGCGCAGGAGGATCATCCGATCGGCGGCAGTATAGGCGCTGGGGTTGTCGTGCGAGTAGACGTAAACGAACCCGTCGCGCGCGCCCTCGTAGTTCCTGCCAAAGTTGAGGAACGTGCAATAGCCGAACTCCTGGAACATCCAGTCGCTCCACGTCCACTCGGCGGCGTGATCCGTCGACCAGGCCAGGCGGCTGAAGCGGCCGGCGTGGTCGGCGTTGCGCGCCCACATGTGGAGGACCCCGCCGACCATCAACATCCCGCTGGCCTTTTCGCCCTTGGGGCCCATTCCCTTGTTCTCCACGGCGGCGGATCGGATGTTGACGCCGGCGAAATCCGGGGGGAAGCCGCTGATGCACGCCATGCCCAGGCCGAGTTTCTCCTCGGTGAACGGCTCAAACCCCCTGCCGTCGGCCCAGGCGACATACAGGTTGCCGTCGTCGGCCCAGGTGCTGGGCCAGGTGTCGCTGTCCTTCGCCTTGCGAACGATCTCGGAGGCCGGCGCCCACTCGATCCGCGTGATGACGGGACTCGGCGCAGCGGGCGGGAGGACCGCCTCAGCGAGCGGCGCGAACAGCCGAGCCGCCGCCGCCTCGTGATACGGCTCGCCCAAGGCGCCGCCATAGCGAACCACGATCAGGTCCAGGCACGGAACGACCAGCAGCGTCTGGTGCCCGGCGCCCAGGCCGGCGATGGCGTCGATGGGAAGGGACGGCCAAGCGCCGTCGCGGTTGCACCACCAGCCCCAGCCGGGCAGGGGCGCAGCCTTGTCCTTGGAGCGATCAGGCACGGGCGATTTCCGGGGCGGAGTCGTGGCCGCCTCCACGGTCTCGGGGCGGAGGAGCTGCGTTCCATCCCAATCGCCCTTGCGCAGCAGGAGGCGGCCGAGCCGGGCCATGTCGCGGGCGGTGAAGCTCGCGCCGCCCCAGTTGGCCACCAGGGGCAGGCCGTCGACGTCGTAGGTCTTGCCATAGCCGATGGTCCAGCGGCCGTCCTCCACGCCGATGGGGCGCAGGATGCGTTCGCGCAGGAGCGACCGAATGTCCTCCTGCGGGGCGCCCCGGAGGCTGGCCGTGACCGCATAGGAAAGCATCGCCATGCCGGGGTTGCTATAGGAGAACGCCGTGCCAGGCTCGAAGAGGACGGGCGCCTGGTCGCGCGCCACGGTGAACGGGTCGGGGGCGCGCTTCCAGAACGCGCCCTTCCAGCCGGGCAGGCTCTCGTGCGGCCGGCCGTCCTCGTTGGCGTCTTCGAGGCCGGAAGTGTGGGTGGCCAGCTGGCGCACGGTGATGCGCGACTTGACCGGGTCGCTCTTCCAGGCCGGGACGTATCGGCAGGCGGGATCGTCGATGGAAATGCGCCTGTCGTCCACCGCCAGCATGAGCGACAGGCCGCCCACGACGGCCTTCGCCAGCGAGGCGGTGTAATGCGGACGCTCGGCGCTGAATCCCTCGGCATACCACTCGCAGACGATGCGATCGTTTCGGATGACGAGCAGGGCCTTGGTTCCATTTTGGGCCAGGGAGTCGCGTAGCGCGCCGATTTTTTCGGGCGACAGGCATTCCCATGTCGGCATAGCCATTCTCCATTCAAGTCCGATTTCTCTTGACCGCCAGCATAATCCGATTGTATTTATGCGCATTGATGTAAGATTACAACACAAATCACGCGTATGCGCTTCCAGGAGCAGCCTCGTTGTCCAGCCATGCGCCATCAAGGAGCGACCCTATGAAACAACCGTCACTTGCAATCCCCTTGCTGCTCGGAGCCGTTTGGCTCGCATCGCCGGCGGCGGCCCAGATGAAGGTCGAAGAGACTCCCGACGCCATTACGGTTTCCAGCAGCGAAGCCCCAACCTACAAGATCAAACTGGACCTGAAGCAGGGCGGCGTGGCCACGGAGCTGTGCCTGCCCGCCGACGGGCCGAACCTGATCTACGACAAGGGCGGCTTTTCCGGGATGTTCAACCTGTTCGCCTGCGACGTTCTCGCCAAGCCGCCTGAGGGAGCCAAGGACGGCGCCGTGGCGAAGATGTTGATCAAGAACATGGGAACGCTGGAAAGCGCCAAGGTCGTGAAGAAGGCGCCCGAAGAAGTCGTCGTGGAGATCAAGGGCACGGCGACGGGGTGGCGCCTGCTGGGGCCGAAGGGGGAGAAGATCGCCGACTACCGCCAGACTTTCACTTTCGCGCCTCGAAGCGTCGTCTGCGACGGCGAGATGACGTGGGTTTACGGGCATGACTCAAAACCTGTCGATGTCAGCTTCTACAACTACTTCGCCCCGGACACGGTGAACTGGCCGGTGCGGATCGGCAACGGCAAGGAGGCGAATCAGGATTTGCAGCTGATTTCGGGCGGGGGAGCGGCATTCCCCGAGGGCATCCACAATCCGGCCACGTTCGAAGTGTGGTTCCGCAACGGCCAGCGGATGTTCATGCGCAGCATCGAAGTCCCGGAAAGCATGCGGGTGGCTCCGTGGTTCAAATACGAGAAGCCGTGGCAGACAGCCTGGACCCAGAACCTTGGGTTTGGCGGCAACGGGACCGACGGCGCCCCGCTCTTCCCGGTGGGCAAGCCGATCGCCTACAAATACAAGGTCGAATTCCCGGCGGAGGCCCCCGCGAACACCCCGCCGTCGGTCCGTATCACCGACCCGAAGCGAGGCGGGAAACCCGATGCGGAGGATTCCGATGTCTGGAGCGGTCTCACCGTAAAGCTGGGGGAAGAGATTCGCATCACCGCCAAGGGCGAGGACAAAGAGGACGGCGCGATTCCCGGCGCCTCCCTGAAGTGGGAATGCTGCCGAAATAACAAGATTCCCGTGGCCAGCGGATCGGGCGAGTCGTTCACCGTCAAGCCGACGGACGAAGGGTTTCATTGGGTGAAAGTTTCGGCCAAGGATTCCAAGGGCTTGAGCGGAGAGGATTACATTACGTTCCGGGTGCTCGCGAGCGGCGCCACCGCCATTCCGAAGGAGTTTTAGGGGGAATTCCGACATGGGAATCCGCGTCCGAGCGGCAGCGTTGATCTTTGCTTTTTGTCTTTCCCGGGCCGGCGCGCCACGGGCCGCGCCGGCGGCGGCCCCGGCCTTCGAGTGGAAGACGGGCGCGTCCGAAAGCGCCGGCTTTTCGTCTAAGAAAATCGAGGCGTTGCGCGATTCTTTGGAGGCGACGAAGACCCATGAGTTCCTGGTCATTCGCGACGACCAAATCGTCCTCGAATGGTATGCCAAGGATTACGGGCCGGAGCGTCCCCATTACACGGCCTCGATGGCCAAGTCGGTGGTCGGCGGCCTGTCGTTCCTGGTGGCCGTGGACGACGGGCGGGTGAACGCTGACGATCTGGCCTGCAAGTATATCCCCCAATGGCGCGACGATCCCCTGAAATCCAAGATCACGCTGCGGCAGCTCGCCACCCATACCTCGGGCATTGAGGACGCCGAGGAAGGGGATATCAAGCACGAAGACCTGCCCGGCTGGAAGGGCGCCTTCTGGAAGCAGCAGCCGGACCCCTTCACCATAGCGCGCGATCAGGCGCCGGTCATCTTCACTCCCGGCTCGAAAAGCGCCTACAGCAACACGGGCATGGGCATGCTGTCCTATGCGATCACCGCCTCCTTGCGCGACGCCCCCCAGAAGGATGTCCGCTCGCTGTTGCGCGAGCGCGTCCTGCGCCCGATCGGAGTTCCCGACGACGAATGGACCGTGGGCTATGGCAAGACCTTCGAGGTCGACGGGCTGCCGCTGGTGGCGAACTGGGGCGGCGCCAGTTTCACCGCGCGCGCAACCGCCCGGATCGGCCGGCTGCTCTTGCGCGAGGGCGACTGGGAGGGTACGCGCGTGCTGAAGGCCGAGACGATCAAAGCGGCGGTGGCCCCGCCGAAGAGCGAAGAGGGCGCCCGCAAGAAAGAAGACCCGTCGGACCTGACATCGGGATTGTGCTGGTGGCTGAACTGCGACGGAGCCTGGAAGTCGGTCCCCACCGACGCGTTCGTCGGATTGGGGGCGAACCACCAGATTCTGGTCGTAGTTCCCAGTCTCCATTTGATCGTCGTGCGCTACGGCGTCTCCTTGGGCGAGCCATGGACTGGAGTCATCATGAAAACCCTGATGGATCCGCTGATGGAGGCCATGCCTGCGCGGAAGGGATGAGCGGACGGCGGAGAGAGGACAGGATGGAATCGGACACAGAGGGAAGGCGCCCGGGAAGCATTGTGGAGAGCCACCTGATTCGAATGACATGTTGGGGGAGGGTCAACCGATGAATGCCAAGTCTCGGAAGGGATTCACGCTGGTCGAACTGTTGATCGTCGTGGCGATTATCGCGATTCTCGCCGCCATCGCCGTCCCCAATTTCCTGGAAGCGCAAGTTCGCTCCAAAGTATCCCGCATCAAGGCCGACATGCGCTCGCTGGCTACGGCGATCGAGAGCTATGCGACGGATTACAACCGTCCGCCGATCGGGAGACAGCAAATCCTGGACACGGACGCCAATCCGAATGGAACGCCGGGGTGGGACACGGAGGCGGTGGACTATCGGGTCTATCAGCAATTGACCACGCCGGTGGCGTACATGACTTTCATCCCCACGGACATTTTCTCCACCAACGCGAACCGTATTCAGAGCAGCGGCGCAAGAGGCGGAGGGTCCGATCTGATGCGCCTGATGTCCTGCGACGAGTACGTCTTGCACTCCAATACCCTGACAAAGAAGCCTATGCAGGTGTGTCGGCAGCGGGGGGTCACCTGGTTCGCGTTCTCCCTGGGCCCGCAGCGGAGATGGGGGTTGAACCCGAATTACGCGACCGCGCATCTGGAGCCCAACTACCCGAACGACTTCTATGATCCGACCAACGGAACCATGTCGCGCGGGCTCATCATCCGCTCCAGCGCCGGCATCGAGCCGACGAATTGATCGCTTTGGCGGGACGGACCGCCCTGGCAGGGAAAAGGACGCTCGCTTCGAGCGTTCCGGTTGTCATTCAACGTTCTGGAGGAGGAACAGAACCATGAAGGGCAGCTCTCGCCAAGGATTCACCCTGATTGAGCTCCTGATTGTCGTGGCGATCATTGCCATTCTGGCCGCCATCGCCGTCCCCAATTTCCTCGAGGCGCAGACCCGCGCCAAGGTGGCGCGCACCAAGAGCGACATGCGCTCGCTGGCTGTGGCGATCGAGAGCTATGCCACGGATTACGGCCGTGCGCCGATCGGGAGAAAGCAAATCCTGGACACGGACGCCAACCCGAATGGAGTGCCGGGGTGGGACACGGTGGCGGTGGAATATCGGGTCTATCAGCAGATGACCACCCCGGTCGCGTACCTCACCTTCATCCCCACGGACATTTTCTCCATCAACGCGAACCGTATAGGGAGCAACGGCGCAAGAGGCGGATCGAACGAACTGATGCGCCTGATGTCCTGCGACGTGTACGTCTTGCACTCCCAAACCCTGACACAGAAGCCTATGCAGGTGTGTCTGCAGCGGGGGGTCAACTGGTTCGCGTTCTCCCTGGGCCCGCAGCGGAGATGGGGGTTGAATCCGAATTACGCGACCGCGCATCTGGCGCCGAACTACCCGAATGACTTCTATGACCCGACCAACGGGACCATGTCGCGCGGACTGATCATCCGCTCCAGCGCCGGCATTGAACCGACAAATTGATCGGGGCGAGCTAGTTGTGGGGCGGAGTCGTCTTCGGCCCGTCGTTGGGCGAACGCGGTTCCCAGGGATTTGGGAAGAGGACGCTCGTTTCGAGCGCGCCCGAGTTGTCATTCGACGTTCTGGAGGAGGAACAGAACCATGAAGGACAACCTTCGCAAAGGATTCACGCTGATTGAGCTCCTGATTGTCGTGGCGATCATTGCCATTCTGGCCGCCATCGCCGTCCCCAATTTCATCGAGGCGCAGACCCGCGCCAAGGTGGCGCGCGTCAAGAGCGACATGCGTTCCGTCGCTGCGGCGATGGAGTCCTATTCCGTCGACTGGGGCCGTCCGATCATCGGACAAACCGAAATCAAACAGTCGCCGCTGAACCCGTTCGGCAAGGGAGCCGACAACAAATACGTACGTCTCTGGTGTTGGTCGCACCTGACGACCCCGGTCGCATACATGACGTTCATTCCGGAGGACATCTTCTCGATAAAGTCTCGCCGCCTGCAAGATGATGGCAGCCCGTCGGGCCATGACTACTACATGCGTCCTCAAGCCTGCGTGGAGTATGTTCTGGGAACCACGACCTTGATGCCGACGGAATTCCAGAACTGCAGGCAGATGGGGGTCAGCTGGTTTACGTGGTCGCTTGGGCCCTGGCGAAGGTGGGGGTGTAACCCCGCGGCGGTCGTCGCGCGCACCCCCCCCAACTACCCGAACGACATCTACGATCCGTCGAACGGCACGGTTTCGCGCGGGGACATCATCCGCTCGAGCCGTGGCCAGGAGCCGTTTTGATCGCCTTGGCGGAACTGACCGCCGCGCCGGGGAAGGAGAGGGCTCGTTTCGAGCGGCCCTGTTGTCATTCGACGTTCTGGAGGAGGAACAGACCAATGAAGGTCATGCTTCGCAAGGGATTCACCCTGATCGAGCTGTTAATCGTCGTGGCGATCATCGCCATCCTGGCCGCCATTGCCGTCCCCAATTTCCTCGAGGCGCAGACCCGCGCCAAGGTCTCACGCGTCAAGAGCGACATGCGTTCGGTCGCCGCGGCGATGGAGTCCTATTCCGTCGACTGGGGCCGTCCGATCATCGGAAACACCGAGATCATCACCTCGCCGCTGAACCCGTTCGGCCAGGGAACCGACAACAGATTCATACGCCTCTGGTGTTGGTCGCACCTGACGACCCCGGTCGCATACATGGGGTTCGTTCCGTCGGACATCTTCTCGTACATAACTGGCCGCCTGCAATCCAATGGCCTCCCGTCGCCAACCAAAGACTACTACATGCGTCCTCAAGCCTGCGTGGAGTATGTTCTGGGAACCACAACCAGCATGCCGGGGGAGTTCCTGAAGTGCAGGCAGATGGGGGTCAGCTGGTTTACGTGGTCGCTCGGACCCTCGCGAAGGTGGGGGTGTACCCCCGCGGCGGTCGTCGCGCGCATCCCCCCCAACTACCCGAACGACATCTACGATCCGTCGAACGGCACGGTTTCGCGCGGGAACATCATCCGCTCGAGCCGTGGCCAGGAGCCGTTTTGATCTGTAGTGCGCTGTTTCCGGTTTCTCGCCGAACGGCCATGAAGACGATGGCGATTGCGGCGGGAGGATCGGTTGGCGTTTTGACTGGTTCACTCGATACCGCTTGGCTCGCGCTGCTGCACGTCATGGTACTTGCTCCAACGTCTTGCCCTGACATCCGCAGCGCGTCCGTAGAGCGGGGAAGCGGTTTAGAACCTAAGGAGGCTGCGCTTGGAGACGACCGTCCGCTTCGCGGACGGCGGAGATGCTTCTCGCAAGGAGGGCAAGGACATGTTCAGGGACTTTGCTAGCATGAGAGAGGTGGAACTGAAGGCGGATGGCGCCAAATTGCGCGCCCAGATGGGCCTTCCGAAGACGCCCGCGGGTTGGGTCATCTTCGCGCACGAAGGCGGCGCCGGACTGCATGGCTCGGCGTTGGCCTCGGTGGCTCGGTCGCTGAACGCGGCAGGGCTGGCCACGCTGTCGATGGAGTTGGCCACCCCGGCGGAGTCGGCCCGCCGCGCGGGGCTGGACGCCGTGGCCTTGGGCGAGCGACTGTTGGCGGGAACGGAAAAGCCTCGACACTGCTGATCGTTGGCGGAGCGGACCGTCGGGCGCTGAAGCAGGCGCGCTGGGCGCGGCGGCGGTTGGCCAACGCGGAGATGGTGGTGGTTCCGGGCGCCACCCGACTGTTCGACGGCCCCGCCGCGTTGCGCGTGCTCTCCGAACGCTCGGTGGATTGGTTCAAGAAGACGCTCGCCGGCGACGACCCAGCCGAGGAAACCGTGCGCGAGCGCATGAGCCACGAGTCGAAGCGACGCCTGGCGGCGGTGGCTTCGCTGTTCCTGATGGCCGGTTTCGCCCTGGCGCCGAAGGCGAACTCCGCGATCACCGCGTTCTTCGACGAAACGGGGTCCCAGAATGCCCAGGGGTTTGCGGGACATCTGGGGATCGCGGTCCACTTATATGCGGACGGCAATGTGACCGTTGGCGTCGACGCCGGGAATGTGACCATCCTAAGCGGGGCTTCCGCCATTCCGATCACTGATAGTTCCGTCCCTGGTTCGGGAACCGCCGTCACTGTACCCGCTTCTAGTGTCAGGCGCATCGTCCTGAACGGCAACGGCCAGATCGACGGGCCGCTGGCAGGCCAAGGAGGAAGACGGGTCTATGATTTGAGCTCCGTCAGTGCAACCAACGGCTTTACGGGCATTCCGACGATTCTCGGCACAGCCGGCGCCACGGTTGGGGCCGACAACGGCACGGCGACGAACTACTATGTGCTGGTCAGCGCCGCCAGCGACAATGGGACTGTGCTGGGCAGCGCCTTTAGCGATTCCCTCTTAGGCGCGGGCTCCCCGCAAACGATCGTCGGCGGCCTCGGCGACGACCGCATCATGCCGGGACTCGGCGCGGACTCCGTGGATGCCGGCGATGGCGACGATTACATCGATTTGGGCAGCGTGAACGCGAACGGCTCCCAGGGGAGAGAAACGCTTTTCGCCGGCGCGGGCAACGACACGATCCGTGCCAGTGAAAACAATTCAACGGTGGATGGCGGAGACGGCATCGATCAGATGATCAAGCCGAGCTGCGTCCAACATAGCACTCTTGGCGCCAGCGCTGGCAACAGCATGACCATCACCCCGGGCACGGTCCCCGGGTCTGGCACCATCTTCTCCTCCAACGCGGGCGTCACAACGGTCTATACCTGCGCGTTCTCCAACGTCGAAATCCCGGGCATGGCCGGCTTCGGCGACTTCCCCGGCGGCACGGCCAACAGCTCCAATTGCGCCGACTCGCTGAACATGTCGGGATGGAACGGCACGCTGGGCGCGATCCTCTCCGACGGCAATAGCGGCAACGACACCCTGATCGGCAGCGCCGGCCCCGACACGCTGACGATCACCTACCAGAACGATTCCGTCGCGGGAGGCGACGGGGACGACCTGTTGATCCTGAACCCCAATGCGTTCAATGCCCTGGTCGATATCCGTCCGACGATCGGGGCCGCCGGCGATGGGAACATCGGGTATCTCTTTAGCGGCAACTTCACCACCGGGACGCAAAGCTGGAACGACACGATCGCCGGCATCGAGCGGTTCATTCTGAACGGCGGCGGCTTCAACGACACAACGGACGCCACCATGGGGGACACGCTGGACATCAGCGGCGTCTCGCTGCCCGCCGCGATGACGGTCAACGGCAACAACGGCCGTGATTCGATCGTCGGCTCGGCGATCGGCGACGTGTTGAACGGCAACAATCAGAACGACACGATCCTCGGCGGCGACGGCAACGACACGATCAGCGGCGGCAGCCAGGACGACCTGGTCGACGGGCAGAGCGGCAACGATTCCGTCGACGGCGGCGCAGACGCCGATCAGGTCCTCGGCGGAGCGGGCGACGACACGCTCGACGGCAACACGGGCAACGACGCCGTGCTCGGCGGCGCGGACAACGACCTCTACATCGGCTTGAGCGGCGTCAACGCCCTCACCGACGATAGCGGAACGGACACCATTGACCTGTCCGGCGCAGAAAACGGCGCCTTGGTTCAGATCGGCAGCCTGAACATCAGCGACACGGCCGGCAATTCGCTTTCGGCCGCGGGGATCGAAGACGTCATCGGCACGACCCTTGACGACCGGTTCGTCGTCGCTCTGGGCGGCACGACCTCAACGACAGCCATGTATCTCGACGGCAACGCCGGGAACGACACGCTGCAGTACGATCCATCGGGGCTGACGAACGTGAATAACGCCACGGCGGATAGTCAGACGCTGGCGGGTTCGATCACCGCCGACGGGGCGCCGGCGATGCAGTACGTCAACATGGAAGACGTGTTGATCCGGCAGCTGGTGAGCGGTGCGCGGGTCTGGCAAGAGTTCGAGTGATCCGAATGAGAGGGACTCTAGCGATGGGCCATTCAGGGAGCGGATTGGTTTCCGCTCCCTGAAGCCGTCTTCGGCAAAGGTTCTTGCTTCGGCGGCGCTCAGGTTCCTTCGCGACCCGCGTCTGTAGGATCTATTTGACGGGACACAACCGCCAACCCTGCGCGACAACGAGTCTTTGGGCTGAGGAACTACGATCCGACGAGGATGCGCGCTAGTCAGGCGGCGGCCCAAACGTCCACACGCGCTTTCGCGGGATAGGCTCTCACATGCTGAAACTGACATCGCGGGAACGAATGCTGCGGACGTTGCGCCGGGAACCGGTGGATTGCGTTCCGGTCACTCCCGATACGTCGAACATGATCCCCGCACGGCTGACGGGCAAGCCGTTCTGGGATATTTACTTGTACCAGACTCCACCATTGTGGAAAGCGTACATCAACTGCGCCAAGCGCTTCAACTTCGATGGATTCATCAGGGCGTCTTTTGTTTTCCCGGAGGAGACGCCGAAAGACACTCTCTGGCGCGAGGCCATCGTCCAGCGCACCGACGAACGCATCGTCACCCAGCGCTATCGAACTGATCGGGGCCGGATGGTTTGGGAAGACCGTGTGTCTGTCTATCCACGCGACAACCCGCCGACGCATAACATCTGGCCGATCTCCAAGATCGGACTGCCCGACATCCCGGAGAAGTGGGAGCCGGTCGAAGGAGTGAAGGAGTGGCCGAAGGGCGTGGAGCTGTTTGAGCTGATCCTTGATGAAATGGGCGACCAGGGCATCGTCGGCGCGAGCTGTGGCGGCACGCTGGTTGTCAACAAGGAGGAGGGAATTTTCGAGTATTTCGACCACCCGGAGATTGTTCGCTCCAGAGCTCGAAATCACCTGAAACAGGCGGAAGAGCGGTTCGAGCGCATTTCGCAAATGAAACGCAAGCCGGACTTCATCGGGTGCGGCGGGTCAGGGACTCTCGTCTGGCAGAACCCGACCATGGTGCGCGAGCTGGCGCTGCCCATTGTCAAGAGCGTCACGGCGTTGGCCAAGCAAATCGGGATTCCCACCCACATTCATTCGTGCGGCCCGGAGCGGGCGCTGGTGGAGATGTGCGCTCTGGAAACCAATCTTACCGCCATCGATCCACTGGAAATTCCGCCAATGGGCGACTGCGACCTGACGGACCTGAAGAAGCGTTTCGGCGACAGGCTCGTACTGAAGGGGAATTTGCATACTACAAACACCATGTTGCACGGAAGACCGGCGGACGTTGTCGCCGCCTCGAAGAAAGCGATCGACGACGCGGCGGCCGGCGGGGGATTCATTCTCTCCACCGGCGATCAGTGCGGCCGGGACACGCCGGACGAAAACCTGTATGCAATGATCGAGACGGCGCGTTCATATGGGAAATACTAAGAGATGGTCCGCGACGGACTCATGGCAGCATAGCCGCAAGCAAGACTTAGGTCGTGGAGAATACAAGACCCATGATAGGAATCTTCGCCGACGCTTTGCACGCTGTGACAAACCGCCGTTGCCTTTCGGTCAACGGGTCCGCCTTTTCTTCCAGCGCCGCAAAATCTCGCCGCCGATGCGGCCCCAGAGATTGTAGAGTCTGCTCAGGGTATCGCCATTCGATTGCCTGGCGCCAATCGATCTTAGGTTTGCAGGCATTGTCTTTGCGCCGCAGTCACGCGACTCCTCACGGCGCCCCAGCCCCGCGTCACCTAACGCGGCGGCGGGCGTCGCGCGGTTGGTTTTCTTTGGTCCAGCGGAAGAAGGCATGAAGAGACGACATTTCATTCTGCTGCTGCTGACCCTATTGTCCGTCATCACTTACCTGGACCGGATGTGCATCGCCGTCGCCGGTCCCAGCATGCAGAAGGATCTCGGGATTTCTCCGGAACAGTGGGGCTGGGTGTTGGGGGCTTTCTCGTTGACCTATTGCTTGTTCGAGATTCCCAGCGGGGCCTGGGGCGACCGCTTTGGCCAGCGATGGGTTCTGGCTCGAATCGTCGTATGGTGGTCGTGTTTCACCGGCCTGACGGGACTGATGAGCCGGCATGGAATCCTGGTCGCCGTCCGCGCCCTGTTCGGCATGGGCGAGGCCGGCGCCTATCCCAACATCTCCGGCTGCATCGCCCGGTGGTTTCCCTCTACGGAACGCGCCCGCGCCCAAGGCGTGGTGTGGGCCGCCAGCCGGGTGGGCGGAGCGCTCGCCCCGCTGTTCGTCGTCCCCCTGATCCATCATCTGGGCTGGCGTCAAGCCTTCTGGCTCTTCGGCTCGCTCGGCCTGGTGTGGGTCGTCGGGTGGATGAAGTGGTACTCCGACACGCCGAAGGGCTATCCCGGAATCTCCGCCGAGGAACTCAAGGAAATCAGCGACGGCGGCGCCGGCGAAGGCCATCGCCAGATCCCTTGGGGGAAGATATTCGGCAATCCCCAGGTCTGGCGGATCATGATCATGTACTGGTGCTATGTCTGGGGTTCGATCTTCTACTTGAGCTGGCTCCCCACGTACCTGGTCAATGGCCGCGGCTTCAGCCAGAGCACGATGGGCCTGTTCACGGCGCTGCCCTTCCTGATGGGCACGTTGGGCAATCTGTCGGGGGGTCTGCTGAGCGATCGGCTGTCCAGGAGACTCGGGACCAACAAAGGCCGCCGCATGGTGGGGTCGGTCAGTCTGGCGCTCTCGGCCGTATGTCTGCTGTTGACCGCGTCCATTCCCGGCAAGATGGCGGCGGCGGTCTTTCTCACGCTGGGGTTCGGCATCATGGACTGCATGCTTCCGTCGGCCTGGGCCATCTGCCTGGATATCGGCAAGGAATACGCCGGGGCGATCACCGGAGCGATGAATTCCGCCGGCAATCTGGGGGGATTTGTCTGCTCGATTGTCTTCGGCTATCTCGTCAAGAGGTCCGGATACGATTTGCCCGTGGCGGTCATCGCGGGCATGGTTATGGTCAGCGCAGTTCTATTCTTGTCTGTCAATCCGGAGAAAAAGATAGAAATCGAACGAAGGAGCGACATCGATGGAGATCATGAAGTGTTGGGAAGAAAAGGGCGAGTTGATTCAGGAGCCGTTCAAACGGCACATTAAGTTGTTCCTCGGCCCGGACAAACGCAATACGCCGGAGATCAACTTCACCCAGGCGATCATCTACCCGCGGTACGAGACGGACTATCATTCGCACGATCGTCCGGAACTGATCTACATCGTGTCCGGCAAGGGTGTAGCGATTTGCGACGGGGAAGCGACGCCGATTGAACCCGACATGGTTCTGTGGGTCCGGGCGGGCGAGAAGCACCAGGTCAAGAACACCGGCGACGAGACGCTGAAACTGGCTACGGTGTTCGTGCCGGGCTACTCCGCGGCCGACCACATCGGACGAATCCGCAAGGCGGCCGAAGAGGCAAAGGGCGCCTGACAGCCGAATCAGGGCGAGACGAGTCATGGTTCCTCCCATCGCAATCAACACGCTGGCCTACCATGGCTATCCGCTCGAAACGGCCTTGGAGGAGATCGCCAGACTGGCCGGACACGTCGAGCCGGTGTTTATCTCGAAGTACGACCCGTCTCTGACTGAGGACTACTTCGACAATGCACACGCGCGAGCGCTTCGGAAACGAATGGGTGATCTGCAGGTGAAGATCACGTCCATGGCCTCCCACATGGATCTGGGACAGGCGAACGCGGCGGATGTGTTCCAGCGGCGAATGGAGTTCGCGAAGGCCATCGGCGCCCGGCTGATCCTCACCAATGCCAGCGTCCGGGCCCGGGAAGCGGCGTTCTTCCGAAACCTGGAGAGGCTGGCGGCTCTTGCGGAAGACCTCGACCTGACGATCGCCCTGGAAAACCCGGGCGACGGGCAGGATCAACTCCTGGGCGCCGGGATGGATGGGATCGCGATCCTCGAGAAGGTGGGGGCGTCGCGCGTTAAACTCAATTACGACTTCTCGAATATTATCACCTACTCCAGGGGTACGCGCCGACCGGAGGAGGAGTTGGAAGCGCTCCTCCCACACCTCGCCCATTGCCACCTGAAAAACCTCGCTCCCTGTGCGGAAGGCCTGCGCGTCTGCGGGATTGGGGAAGGGATCGTCGATTACGCGGCTCTCTTCCGGCGGTTTCCCTCGTTGCTCGAGATCCCCATGAGCATCGAGGCGCCCCTGCGTTTCGGTTACGACGCGGACTACGCCTTTCGGATACGGGAGCCGGCCCCCCTGCCTCTCGACCGCATCGCCCGAACCCTCGCGGAATCTTTGGACTTCCTGAGGCGAATTGCAGAGAACGTGCCATCCCTAAAGCGCGACGACCACTCCAACGAGAATGGGACAACGAGATGATTGGAAGCGTGGTATTGCCCGATACGACGGCGGAGGAATGGCCCGCGATTCGCCAGCGCGTCTTCCAGCGCCTGTGGAGTTTCATGGGCGTGTTCCCCGAAGGATACGATCGCCCCATGGCCCGCTGGGAAGAGGTGCGGCGCTATGAAGCCTATGGATTCGAACACATTCTCATCCGCTATTTCGTGTATGGCGACCACTGGAACGAAGCGATCGTGGTCGTTCCCGCCGGCGCCTCTCCCGAGAATCCGGCCCCGGCGGTCCTGACGATGCACGGCGCCAACGCCATGGGCAAGGAGAGCTCGCTCGATCCGTCCGTCGTCGGCGGCAACCGCTTCTATGGCATCGAACTGGCTCGCCGCGGTTACGTGACGTGCTCGCCCGATCAATACTGCTTTGGCCCGCTGGCGGGGGGACGCGGACCCAAGGAGGTCGGCGTGGACTTCCATCGCCTCCACCCCGAATGGTCGCTCGACGGCGTGCGGCTGTTGGAGCAGAAACGGGCGCTCGACGTGCTGGAAACGATGC
Organism: Candidatus Sumerlaeota bacterium; assembly: GCA_026398515.1. Lineage (GTDB taxonomy): Bacteria > Sumerlaeota > Sumerlaeia > JAPLSS01 > JAPLSS01 > JAPLSS01. The sequence goes on from JAPLSS010000249.1 coordinate 19,609, forward strand.
CGTTCGTGCGCTCCGGGGGCTTCGGCGTGATGGGCAATTCACTGGGCGGGCGCGCCACCTCGCACCTGGCCGCCTTGGAGGATCGCATCGTGGCCGCCGTCTCCTCGACGGGGGTCAGCCCCAATCTGGTCAACGCCCACCGTTCGATCATCAAGAACCCGCACAACCTGCCGCTGCTCATCGAGCACATGATCCGGACCAATGTGCCGCCGTGGGAGTACAACGAACTGCTGGCATTGTGCGCGCCGCGGGCGGTGCTGTTGCTGGAGCCGTTCAACGATCCCTACAACCCGCAGATCCTCGCCATCTTCGCCTGCGTCCAGTCGGCCTTTCGCGTCTACCAGTTGATCGGCGCGCCCGCCAACTTGCAGATCGTCGTTCACGGCTTCGGGCATGACACGCCCGGCGACGTGCGAGACTACGCCTACCGGTGGTTCGACGCCCATTTGAAGTAGGCGCGTGGACGCAGAGGACGCGATGGACTGAACGAGCGGAGTGGGAGAAGCGT
>JAPLSS010000968.1 GCA_026398515.1 Candidatus Sumerlaeota bacterium
GCCCGACGCGTTTCGCGCGGACCTCCTGTTGCCGCCTCGCCCCTTCTTCATACGCTCTGACCGTGTCGGCCGCGTCGGCCTGATCTTTCCGCTGCGACTCCTCCGCGCGCGCCAGGCCGTCGATGGCCGCTGGATTCCTGGGGTCCATTGCGAGGGCGCGCTTGTATTCGTTGGCCGCCAGTTCATACAACCCGCGCTGGCTATACCCCGCCGCGGCTTGCAGCGCTTCAGCGGCCGCGGTTTGCTGCGCGTCGTCCGCCCCCGTCGCCTGGGAGTCCTTGGCGGAAACCGCCGCCGCCGTCAATGCGGCTGCGACGACGGAGGGCAGGGGAGTCGCGAGCGGCTGAGCCGGCGGCGCCGCCGTCCAGCCGTTCGAACCTTGCCCCGGCGCTTTCGCCGCGTCCGACTCGCTGCGGGTGCGCTCGACACGCGCCAGCCCGTCGCGCGCCCCCGCCGATTCCGGATCCAGTTTCAGAATTCCCTCGAACTTCTCGCGCGCCAAGTCCAGCTCGCCGGCCGAGAGTCGGCTTTCCGCTTCCGCCGCCAAGGCCAGAATCCGCTGCTGCAGGGCCTGGCCCTGGAAGGAGCCTTCCGCCGATGGGGCGGCGGCCGCCTGGGCCGCTCGGGCCTGCTCCTGCTTGGCTTTGGCCACGTCGTCCAGGCCGCGCCGCGCTTCGCTATGTCCTGGGCGCAGCTCCAGGGCTTGCTTGTAGAGGGAAGCCGCCTCGTCGTACTTCTGCTGGGCGAATTCGGCCTGCGCCTCCCGCAGGGTCGAATCCAACTGGCCGGCCAGCTGCGCCTCCGGGTCAGGCGTCGGGGCCGCCGGGGCCGGAGCGGCCAGCGGCTCGATCCGGATAGGCGCGGCGGCGGGGGTGGATTCCTTGGGGACCACCCACGACACCGGAGTGGCGTTCGGGGAGGCGCCGGAACTCTGGGCGCCCGCGCGAGCCGCCGCGACCTGTTTCAGTTTCTGCGTGACCTCTCGGTAGCCTCCGGCCACGAGCCACACCTGGTACAGGGGCGCGTAGGCTTTCTCCATCTCGCCTTGCCGCACATAGCGCTCCCCTTCGGCGTAGCGCGCTTCCAGCCATTGCTGCCGCTCCAGTTGGGCGGCGGGGACGGATTTCAAAGCGGCTTTTCGTTCCTCGACTTTGGCGCGAGTCTGTTCGAGAGCCCGTTGAATCTGAGGGTTCTTCGGATCGAGGCGCAACGCGCGTTCGAGGTACAAGGCCGCTCCGGCGAAATCGGCCTTCTCATAGAGGCCGACCGCCGAGGTGAAGAGTTCCGTCGCCTTTTGCGACTCCTGTCCCTCAGGCAAAACTCCGGGGTTCGGCGACACAGCCGAGCCGCCGCCCGCGGCGGATTCCCGGGATCCGGTACTACGGTCCGCGGCGGGGTGAGGAGCAGGGGCCAGGACGTGTGCGATGGCTAGGGCGACGACGCACCGGTACAGAATGGGCCTCTTCATTGTAAGGGAGGTGCTCCTTGCGGGAGGAGTCCGGCATTCTCGCATGCGAATCGTAGCACCCACGATTTGTCTGTCAAGCGAAAAGCCTTGTGTAACTTAAGCAATTCTAATGCGAAGCAGCCATTTTCAGCGCGTGGCGGACCCGTCGCTCAACCAGGACGGCGCCGCTGTAAAGTCGAACATCTTGCGTCAGACGCGCAGCCTGCGTCCACGCAAAGAAACCGGTCTCTCTTCTTTCGCAGCCAATTGTGGGTCAAATCGCAGGATTGGGAGCGGTTCTCAAAAGCCCTTCGCGGCCATGGCGCGCCGCGCCCGCGGATCATTTCTCGAAGGTCCCGGCGCCCGACCTTTGACAATCGCCTGTCCGCATGGTCGGCCGTTGACAACCGCTCCCGTCCCCGCCGGAGGCCGCCCCGACGGCAAGCCGTCCATTAGTCTGCATCCAACAGATGCCAAATGCCAAGTAAAACCGCCACGCAAAACACGATTGCACCGCAGGCCCTGCTTTTCACCCCTTCCATATATAGTTGTCCCCTTCCCCGGACGATTCTCATGAGAGGCCCCGAGAAGATCACTCGATCGGCGGCAGCGTCGGACGCGCCCCCAGCGCCGCGGCTGGAGAGGGAGTGGCCGCGGTCGGCGTCGCCGCTGTCGCGGTCGGCGTCGCGGTGGCCGTCGGCGTGGGCGTGGGCTTCTCCTTTTCTATGATTTGGGCTTGCAGGGCCAAGGCCGGTTGAAAGCCCGGACAGATGTTGCGGAGGATGTCCTCGACCACGGCGCGCGCTTTGGCGGTGTCGCCCTGTTTGAACGCTTGATCCGCTTCGGGCAATCGCTCGGCCGCTTTGCGTTCGGCCTCCGCCACTCGGTCGGACGGCAACGGGTTCAGTATGTTGAAATTGCGAATGACGGCGAGTTGAGTTTGCTCGATCGCCGGTTGCGAGGCCAGCAACTCCTGATAGCGTTTGGTCTCGGCTTCCTGGAAGACGGGGTCGGGCGTCTTCACGGGAAGCGTGGACCTCTGCTCGATCATCGGTTCAGCCTCGCGAAACACATACACCAAGCCGAGCAGAATAGCAAGCACGGCCAGCACAATCCGGCTCAAGTGGCGAAGGAGGAGTTGCTTCCACTTGTCCATCGTCTTGCGATCCCGGTTTCCATTGCTCTCTTAGGCCACAGGCGCCGGAGTGGCGCCGGGCGTCGGCGTCGGCACGGTCTTCAACCGCGGATGCACCTTCAGGCAACGCATCGAAAGCGAAAACATGGTCATCTTGTCGCCATCGCCTGGAAAACGGTTTTGCGTGTCCACGGTCTCAATCAATCCATTCTGGGCGAAATCCACGTTGGCCAGCAAATCCGTGCGCGCCTCCAGGTTCTTCCGAAATTCGATCACCGGAGTCAACGTCTCACAGGCGCCGATCAGCGCGATCGTCCCGTCCGCGTTCAACTGCGCCAAGTCGATCACCACTTCCGGCGGCTTCTCAATCAGGATCTCGGCCCACAGCTTTAGCATCACCTCGCGCCCAGCGGCGACTTTGGCAATGCTGTCATACTTGGCTTTCAGATCCTGGCGCTCCTTGGCCAGATCATCGAACTGCTTGAGAATCTGCGTGACCCGCGGGTCCACGGTGTCCAGCAGCCTCTGCGCTTCCTCGCGGTAGACGCGCGTGGCGTCCTCGCCCACGTTGTAGCTCAACACGATCATGCCGATGATCATCGCGGCCATCGCCGCCACTTCCGGATATTTGCCCTTGAACTCGCGGACGGTTTTCAGGTCTTCGGGGAGGAAATCCACGGAGATCGCCGCCGCGCCGACGCCCTGCAGCGCCAGCCCGATGGCCACCAGCCCCGAGCTCAAATCCACCTTCTTGACATCCTCGCTGACCTCGACGGCGGGGTTGCGCACTTCCTTGGCGACCTCGACCGGAATGCCGATCTTCTCCTCAATGTACCTGGCCAGATGCGGCAGGCACGCCTGCCCTCCGCTCAACACGATCCCGTCGACGGCCACGCCGTCCGGCTGGGAAATGTAGAAGTCCAGGGACCGGCGCAACTCCCCGACGATGCTGCGGTCGATCAGGCGCGTGACGGCTTCGGAGGCCTCCTGGTTGACCTCCGCCGGCTGCTCCTCCAGCTCGAACGAGGTCGACAGGACGCGGGTCGCGGCGCGCTTGATCTCCTCGGCCTCGCGGAAACTGTCCAACGCCAGCGCCTTCTGGATCGCCCGCGTCATCTCGTTGCCGGCGTGCGGGATGGCGCGGCAGAAGCCGACCCCTCCGCCCTTGCCCTGCTTTTCGATGGCCAGGTCCATCATCGTGGCACCGAGGTTGACGTAGGCCTTGATCTCCTCGAACAGCCCCGCGGCGCCGAACAGATCCTCGGCGCCCTCGGACGGCTCGGCTCCTTCGCCCCGTTCTTCCTCTTCGGCCGGCGGTTCGTCCTCGGCCGCGGGCGGCTCCTCCTCCTTGGGCTTCTTCTTGCCGAACAGCGAGACATTCAGGCTGAACGGCGATTTCTTCTTCGCCGGCTTGGCACCGGGCTTGGCCTCGTCGAGCGCCTCTTCCGTCTCGGGTTTCTTCGCTGGCTTGCGCTTGTCGTCCGGGCGGACGAACCCCTCGTCGAATTTATGATAGTTGAACAGCGCCAGATACGATACGCCGATGGAGGCGATGCGCAGGCCCGTGCGGCGAAACGTGCGCAGGTACGAGCCGACCGTCTCGCGCTTGATGGCCACCAGCAGCACCTCGACCTCCTCGGGCGTCTCGGGGTTTTCGAAGACCTGAAACTCGAAATGCGTTTGGTCCAACGGGAACGGAATCTGCTGGCGCGCCTCGTATTCGACAATGCGCTGCAGGCGTTCAGGCGAGGTCTTCGGCAGTTTGACCGGCCGGTAGATGACCGATTGGCCGGGCACGCAAAAGACGGCGTCTTTCGTCGTGACCTTATGGGCCTTGAGAAGCTCGCGCAACGACCGCGTCATGCGCAACGCGCGCTCCTCCTCGTCCGTGCCCGGCGGAATGTCGACGTCCGCCTGCAGCAGCCTCGTCAGACGCAGCCCCGCCTTCTCGGCGACGACTTCCGCAACCTTGATCCGCGAACTGCCCAGATCGACGCCCAGGCAGCGTTTCAAGCCGGCCATTCAATCCCCATTCCCGCCCCAAGACGGCTCCGAACCCAGGGCTCGTGGAGCGACCCTCATGTCGTATGGGTCGTGTAGCTTCGATTTGTCATAGAAGACGCCCAGACCCCATCCGCTCTGAAGGTCGCGCTCTGAACTCGAGGCGCTCTGCTCTCATCCTCATTGTGCGGCCCGAGGCGCCCGGAAGCGCTGCCCCGCAAAGACCGTGTCCCGCCGTGTTGGAATGCCGGATGGGTTGACCTCGATGCCGCGCGGGCCTCGGCGCTTCGCTCCGTGACACCGACAACGGGCTCGACCGTTAAGAGTTCGTCGGCCCGCCTTCCTCGCTCTCCCTGGCGCTGCCTAATCATGCTTCCAACCGCTCGCAAAGGCACGACGGCGCGTGTCATGAAGTCGTTGAAGGCATCCCGACACCCTCCCGCGCAACCGCTTCGGATACTGGCGGCAAAAGAAGACCCCGTGAACAGCCCTGCTACGCGGGGAAGGTAGAAGGGCCGTCACAAGAAGTCAAATGTTTTCTGGGTCTCGACAGCCATGCGCAAATGGCGTATAGGAGAATCCAGGCGAGCTGGAACGCCCAGGCGGCGCGCGTTCTTCCGAAACGGCGGTGGCTCTTCGCGGGATTTCGGCAAGAGCGCCGCCGTCTTCGGCTTTCGCGGCTTCCCCCGGGCAGACCGGGCGCTTGAGAAAGAATGGAGATGTCGTAATGCACATGCAGAGAGATTGCCGCCCGATCCGGGCGATGCTGGTCGGTATCCTGATGGAGGCGTTGGCCCTTTCCGCCGGCCACGCGCAATCCGCCAACGAAACGCCCGAAGCGGCCCAGGCGCGAGCCATCCTGGAAGCCGCCGGCGTCCAAGGAGGCGTGGTGGTCCACCTCGGTTGCGGCGACGGAAAACTCACGGCCGCCCTCCATGCCAACGACCGCTATCTCGTCCATGGCCTGGATGCGGACGCGAAGACCATCGAGACGGCGCGGCGCAACATTCAGGCGCTCGGGCTGTACGGCAAGGTGTCCGTCGAGCAGTGGACGGGCAAGCGCCTGCCGTACGCCGAGAACCTGGTGAACCTTTTGGTCGCGGAAGACCTTGGCGGAGTTCCCATGGACGAAGTCATGCGGGTCTTGGCGCCGCTGGGTGTCGCTTACATCAAAACAAACGACGCGTGGTTGAAGACCGTCAAACCCTGGCCCAAGGACATCGACCAATGGACGCATTTCCTTCACGGGCCCGATAACAACGCCGTCGCCCAGGACACGGTGGTGGCCGCTCCGCGCTCGATCCAGTGGGTCGCCGATCCCAAGTGGGGCCGAAGCCATGAGGAGCTGGCCAGCATGAGCGCCGCCGTCACGGCCAACGGACGCGTGTTCTTCGTCGCTGACGAGGCTCCGCTCGATTCGATCCGGTTCACCGGCCAGTGGTCGTTGATCGCCCGCGACGCGTTCAATGGCGTTCTTCTTTGGAAGAAGGAGATTCCCGTTTGGACGGACCATCTGCGGCAATTCCGTTCCGGCCCCGCGGACCTGCCGCGCCGGTTGGTCGCCGTCGGCGACGTGGTGTATGTCACCCTGGGCCTGGCGGCCCCGGTGACGGCCCTGAACGCCGCCACGGGCGACGTGATTCGGGTTTACGCCGGAACCGAATATACGGAGGAGATCCTGGCGGATGGCGGCGTGTTGTATCTTGCGGTGGGAACGTCGGAAGCGAACCGCACGGGCGGGGGGCTCGTCGCGCGAGGCGAGCCGGCGCCCTCCGGGTTCCGCTATCTAACCGCGATTCGCGCCGACACGGGCGAACGGTTATGGACCCTCAAAAGACCCCCAGAGCGAGGGCGTCATTGAATGGGGAGTAAATGGCTGGACGGAGCCAGGATTTCTCCACAAGTCTCAATGCGCGCTCAAGGCCTATTCCGCCGATAGTGGCGCGGAGTTGTGGTCGGCGCCCTGTAGCGAGGGATATAATTCCCCTGTCGATCTCTTTGTCGCTCATGACACCGTGTGGGTGGGAGCGGATTATACGGCGTATAATCTAAAGACGGGAGAGCCGACGGGATTCGACAAGGGCAAGTATGCTCCCGTGGGAATGCCTCATCACCGATGCTACCGGGACAAGGCGACAGAGAATTATCTCCTCACGGGAAAATCAGGGATCGAACTGGTGAGCCTTACGGATGGCTGGCAAGGCAATAATAGCTGGATTCGGGGAACGTGTCAGTATGGCATCCTGCCCGCCAACGGGCTGTTATATGCGCCGCCAAACGCCTGCGCTTGTTTCACGCAGGTGAAGGTGGCCGGCTTCTTCGCCGCGGCGCCTCAACGGGCCGACCAGGGCGAGCCGGCGCCGGACGCCCCGCGGCTGGAGAAGGGCCCGGCGTACGGCAAGACCGATGGTCCGGGTTCCGCCGCCGGCCCTCCGCCCTCGGACGACTGGCCGATGTACAGGCACGACGCGGCCCGCAGCGGCTCGGTGAACACATCCGTTCCGGACCGGCTGGCGAAGCAATGGGAGACGAACCGCAAGGGCGGCCTGACCCAGCCGGTGGCGGCGAATGGACCGGTGTATGTCGCGTCCACGGATGCACATACGGTTTACGCGTTGAACGCGGCGGATGGCGGGGAAAGATGGCAGTTCACCGCGGGAGGCCGGATTGACAGTTCGCCGACGGTGTACAAGGGAATGGTTCTTTTCGGCTCCGCGGACGGCTGGCTCTACTGCCTGCGGGCCAGCGACGGCGAGCTGGCCTGGCGTTTTCGCGGCGCGCCACGGGACCGGCTGGTGGGCGCCTTCGACCAGTTGGAATCCGCCTGGCCCATTCACGGCACGGTATTGATTCAGAATGACACTATCTATGTCACGGCGGGCCGCTCGAGTTACCTCGACGGAGGAATCTACCTCTATCGCCTCGATCCCGCGACCGGCGCCGAAGTATCCCAAACGGACATATATAACCTGGACCCCAACACCGGCAAGCAGACGGGAAAGGAGCCGATGGGTAAGTTTAACATGGAGGGCGTGGGGACGGATATCTTGTCCGGCGATGGAAACTCGGTCTTCTTGAAATACATGCAATTCGACGCCGACGGCAAGCAAGTCCAGGAGAACAAACCGCACCTATTCTCGATGACCAATCTCCTGGGCGAAGAATGGTTCATCCGCTCCTACTGGCTGCTCGGATCGGAAATCGGCGCGGGGTGGAGCGGATGGGCGTCCGCGGCGCAGAAGGCTCCCTATGGCCGGATACTGTCGTTCGACGACACCCGTGTGTATGGGTACGGAAGGAAAACCGTGCAAAGCGGCCCCACCGGCCACCGGGCTGACGCTTATCATCTCTTCTCCATGAATCGCAATGCTCCCGTCGAGGGCGCCGGCGCCGCCACAGACGGGAAGCGTTCCAAGGGGGGCGCCAAGAAGACGCCGGCGGCCTCCCGGTATCTGTGGAGCAACGACGATTCGCTGGTCGTGCGGGCGATGACGCTGGCTCGGCCCGGCAGCGCTTCGCTTCCCCCAGGGCCGGGCGAACAGCTTGGGCGCGCTTCCGACAGGCTGATCGTGGCGGGCTATCCCGACGTGGGGCGGAAGAACGCTGACGAGCTGAGTTATAGCAATGAAAGCGACGCGCGCGCGGCCTTGCAAGGCGAGAAGGGCGTGTATTTGCGGGTGGCGTCGGCGGAGGACGGGAAGACTCTCGCCGAGTATCCGCTGGAGTCCGTGCCGGTGTTTGACGGCTTGTCCGCCGCGAATGGCCGCTTGTTCCTTGCGATGAAGAACGGCGCCATTCAGTGCTGGGCCGGCGGCAAGTAGCGCGCCCAAGGCGGCATTGGCGGGGCGCAGGCCTCCATCGGGCTTGGGGTCCGGCTCTTCCGGGGTAAGAGCCGATAGCCGTTTTTTCTCGCCAATGCGAATCGGCGACGTTATAAACCCGCAAAGTCATACCTTCTTTGGACGCGGGTCGATGAACACCAGCGCGGCGCGAACGCCATCGAACGGGCAGCTGCGTTTCGCTCCTGCCCGTTGGCGCGCATTCACCCTGATCGAACTGCTGATCGTAGTGGCGATCATCGCCATCCTGGCGGCCATCGCCGTTCCCAACTTCCTGGAGGCGCAAGCGCGCGCCAAGATTTCGCGCGTGAAAGCCGACCTGCGGGCGATGGCCGTGGCCATGGAAGCGTACGCGACGGACAACAACGCCTATCCCCAGGTGGACAACAACGGCTGGGCGCGTTGGACGTTTCAACTGTCCACGCCGATCGCCTATGTCAGCTCGTCGCGCATGATGGACCCCTTTGAGAACCGCCGCGCCATCGCCTCGCAGCGCCGCCATCCCTTCTTCTACTACGGGATGAATGAAGCGCAGGCGTTGAACACCTATCAAAACGGGACGCTCTACCTGCCGTCGAAAACCACCGGCGGCTCGGTGCGCGTCCAGTGGTGGCTGTTCCTGAGCGTGGGCCCGGACCTCGAACGCAACAACCTGAATGGGACGTTGATCGCCCACGACAACCTCATCGACCCGAAGCGCTTTGTTCTGTTCCTCTACGATCCGACCAACGGCACGGCGAGCGCGGGCGAAATCCTGCGCGCCGGCGGCGCGCCCGGCGGCGAGTCGGCGGCCGGCCTGCTGGGAACGAAGGCCGGGATGTGAAGGCGGCGTGGGCGGCCGTGTCCGTGCGCGGCGCGCGATGCGCGGCAAATTCGCGGGCAAGACGGTCCGCGCCGCGCTTCGCGCCGTCGCCCTTCCCGCCTGTGTCTTCCAGACGCTCCGCGGCGCCCGCCCGGGCCGCCGGCCGCGCCGATGCGCTTTTTGGATTCGCCGAGGGGGCTCGCCGAGAGTTTCCCTTGACTGCCTTTGTCGTTTTGTGGGAAAAAGAACCGTTATCTTGTCTTACCGCGAAATCGGCGGGGAGTTTCGTCCGACTCGACCATGCAGCCCGTGAAGGCTCGTCATGCGCCGCATCGCGCGCAACCTGTTCTGGCTCCGCCCCGTCAGGCGTCCGGGATCGCGTGGAATAGGCGTCCCGTATCCGAATCGCCGTCCAGGAGGGCCTTTGCCATGAACCGCCTCCGAATGCAACCCGTCCTGGTCCTGGCGTTGAGTTTTTTCGCCATCGTAGCGAATGCCCAAACGGTGACACTGAACCGCTCGCTGGGGGATTTTGAGAGCGCCGGCTTAATCGGTGTTACGGCGGACGGCCAGACGGCGGTCTATCACGTCTCGTATATCGATCAGGAGTCCCCGCCCTCTCACGCCAAGGAGTCGATCTATACGGTTCGGGTCGGGGGCGGCGAGTCTCGCTTGGTGTTCCAGGTGACGCGCGAGCTTCTTGGACCCCACGTGCTGACGCCCGACCATTTCCTGGTGGCGCGGCTATCCTCGCGGCTCGAGTGGGGAGGTCAGTACTATCTCGACCGCCTGGTCAGCGTGAACCTGGCCGATGGGACCTCCACGGATCTCAACAGCGGAGTGCCGGGCGTGGGGTACCACCAGGAGACCCTCCAACTGACCGCCGACGGGCGCACTCTCGTCTTTCGTCAGAGTATGGACACGGATGATAAAGTCTACGATCTCTACAGCGTTCCAACAGCCGGCGGCCCATGGGTCAAGTTGAACGGAGGGTACGGGGTGTGGGAGAGATTCCTGATCACTCCCGACCAGACCCGCGTGGTCTACGTTGAGGAACCCGCGGACCACTCCTGGGCCTTAGTTCGTGTGGTTCCCATCGGCGGCGGCGCGGCTCTTCCACTGACACCCCACTTGGCTCCCCTCGGCAACTTCGAGGTTACATCCGACAGTCAAACGTTGGTCTATAACGCCCTCCAAGACAGCAGCCATGTCGAATTGTACGCCGTGCCGCTGGCGGGTGGGAGCCCCAGGAAACTGAACCGCCCGGTGGCGCCCAGCGCGCACGTAACCGGAATCTTTGGCTTCACTCTCAGCCCGCAGGGCGACCGCGTGGCCTACGTCGGCACCCAGGATACCGCTGATGTCCTTGAGGTCTACACGGTCCCGGTGGCCGGCGGCGAGATCGTCAAACTGAACCCGCCGGTGGTGGCGTACGGCGACGTGAATAAGGGCTATTTCGGTTTCAGTCCCGATGGCAGCCACGTGGTTTATTATGCTGACCAGCAGGTTGACGGGCGGGAGGACATCTACTCCGTCCCGTCCCTTGGCGGCCTGGCGATTCGCCTCAATCCCGTGACGGAGGAAGCCGATCCTGGTTCCAGGATGGGCTTGATCTTCACATCCGATTCCCGCTACGTGTTTTGGGAAAATACCAATATTATCATTGCTCGTTCACGGTTGGATACCACCGAAACGCTCCAGTTGTTCACCGGCGAGATCAGATTGAGCGCCGATGAACAGCAGCTTATCAGCGCCTCGACGGCTACTCAGATCCGCCGATCTCCCCTCTCGGGCAGTCCCCTTTTTGTGCTGACCGATCCCATGCTCGCCGGGTGGTCGATTAGAGGCTATTGGCTGTCGCCAGATATGACCCGGCTCGTATACGAGGCGGCGTCCTCCACAAGCACTGGCATCTTCTCCAAGCCTTGCGGCCTGACGCCCGAACTCGGTGCCGCCGCCGACCAGCCGCCGGCCCAGATCGCCCTGGCGTGGTCCGACGATAGCCCGTGTTCGCCGACCCAGTACCTCGGTGTCGCGTACGACGTCTACGGGAGCCAGTTCGTCCAAAGGGGGTGGAACGGAACGATGTGGTTCCCTTTTGGTTGGTGGACGCGCG
>JAPLSS010000084.1 GCA_026398515.1 Candidatus Sumerlaeota bacterium
AGAACTGCCCACCCTCATTCTCACCATGAAACCTCTGCCATTTCAAGCATCGAGCCGCGAAAAACCTTTAGACGCGACTGGCTGGCAGCCCACGCTACGCCAAGCGCCCTCTCTTGCTAACGTGGGAGGAAACGCAGGCTACCTGAACTTCGGGCCGGGAAGGGGCGTGGCGGTCGGCGAAGAGGCCGGCCGCAGAGGGTGGGAGTTCGCCGCCGGCTTTGAATCCGAGGTCACGAGCGAGGGCAACTCCAACAGTTTGTCCGCCGACAGCACGTTCGGAACAATCCACGGGTCCTTCGCGGGGCCGTAGACGTGCAGTTTCAGCAGCGAGGCGCTGAGGAAGTCAAACGGCCTGGATAGGCGGTTGGCCAGCGGAACCTTGTCCAGCACCCCCAGCGGCTGCAGCGAAATGTCCAGGTCCAGGTCGCGGTTGAACCACACCTTTCCCTTGCCGATGAACTTGAACATGTTGTTGCCGCCGGCCATGCGGTCGCTCGACACATAGGTGTCCTGCACGGTGAAATCGCCTTCCATCTTGGGCATGATCAAATCGGTCAACCCTCCCAGCCAGATTTCGTTCTGGATGCGCGAGATCAGGTTGGGGTCGAGGATCTGGGGGTTGACGACCGTCATGTGTCCGCCGCCATGATATGTCTGGTAGCGTAGGCTGGTTCCCGCCAAGTTAAAATCGGAATCGAGCCAGCCGGACACGGTGCACGGACCCTCCAGCGCCGCCTCCAGGAAATCCTTGACTTCGACGTGGCGGGTCACGATGTGGAAATCCCAGTTCATCTTGCCGCCGCCGCGGGGAAAGACGAGCTTGCCCTGGGCGAATCCCTGGCCCTGGTAGCCCTCGGCCGACAGGCCCGGACAGTAGAGGATGTTGTCGGGCCCTTTCCAGTTCTCGAACAGGAATTCCGCGTCGTGCTTGGTAAAGTCGTAGCGCCGCAGCTTCGTCTTGCCCACGTGGAGCACGGCGTGCGTGGTGGACTTGATGAACGGCTTGCGGCCCGCTGCCAGCGGCGCGTAGGCCATGTCGTCCGGGGCCTCGCGCCACGGGCCGTACCAGTTGGTCAGGTCCATTTCCGGGGCGCTGATCTCGAAGTCCATCCCGCGGTGGCCTTCGCGGTTGAAGAAGAACTCGCCCTTCGCGGTCGCCGGGTAATCGCCGCAGAACAACCGCAGGTTCGCCGCGCTGAAGGCGTCCTTGCCCAGGCGGACCACGCCGTTGACGCGCCGGATGCGGTCAGGGAAGGTGACGTAGGTCATCTCCACGTCGTGCGCCTTGATCTCGCCGTCCATCTCCAGGAACAAGCGCGTGGCCGTCTCCAGGTCGTCGAAGGAGCGGCGATACAGGGCATGCACGCCGTCGAGGAACGCCAGGATGCAGGGCCGGCGCGTGTCGGCCAGCGCCGCCGCGCGCTCCGGCTCGCCAAGGCCCAGGTGGAAGACAGCCTGCAGATCGATGTCGCCGGCGGTTTGAAACGGCCGGAACGGACCGGGATGGGCGGCGGCGATCGTCCGCAAGGGGCCGACGAGCTTCAGATCGCCGACAAGGTCGGCGCGCGAGAGCTCGGCGTTCAGGGCGTAGCGCGCGTCGCCAATCGAGAAGCGCGTGTTGCGCAGGATGATCTTGTCGTCGCGCAGCGACAGGCTGCCCTCAATCCCCTCGATGCGGCCCGACAATCCGCCCGAGCGCAACTCGGCGGCCAGCTTCCTCATTTCCACGTCGCCGGAATATTGAAGCGATTCGGGCTTGGCCAGATCGCCCGCCAGGCGCGCCTGCACCCCGGCCATCCCTTGCAGCGGCGGCAGAGCGACCGAATTGCCGAGGCGCTCCTGGATCACCGGCGCCAGGCGGCCGGTGTCGACGTCGCCCGAGAACTTCAGGTCCACCTTCGGCCGCGACCAGAAATACGGCGCGCCTCGAATCGTTCCATTGACCTCGATGGTGGACCCCAGCGCGCTGCCTTTCAGATCGCGGCTTTCCAGCGCCTGGTTCTTCACGTCCACGTAGCCGTGGATTTTGTCGATCGGCGCGGGCAGACGGGGGTCGCTCAGGCGGCCGTCGTTCAGCCGGACCTGGCCCGTGACCTGGATGGTTTTGGATTGGCGCAGTTCCCCGGCGACGCGCAATTCGGTGTCGGCCTGGCCGGAAATCGCGGGGACGGACTGCTTCTCCTTGACCTGGCGCCGGATCGCCTCGGCGACGCGCTCCAAATCCAGCCGGCCGGCGATGACGAGGTCGGCCTTGGGGTCCGACCAGAAATACGGCTCGCTTTGAATGGTCCCGCTGACCTTGACCGTCGACCCCAGCGCGCTCCCCCGCAGATCGCGGCAGCGCACCGAGCGATTGTCCACGTCCAGGTACCCGCTGACGTTTTCCAGCGGCGCGGGCAGCCACGGCGTCTCCAGCCGAAAACCGTTCAAGCGCGCGGCGCCGCGCACTTGCAGCGAGCGGGCGGCGGCTTGCAGCGTGGGCGACGACCCGAAGTCCGCCGTCAGCGAACCGGAACTCTCCACGTCGCCGGCGCTGGCCAAGCCGCTGATCGTCGCCGGGTCGGCCTGGGCCAACAGGGCGACCAAATCGTCGCCGTGGCCCTGGAGGTCCCACGCCAGGTCCAATTGGCGCGGACGCCCCTCCAGCAAACTGGAGGGCGTTTCCCCCGTGATCGCCACCGCCAGTTTCACGTGGCTTTGCCCGAAACTCCCCTCGAGCCGGTCGGAACGGAGCGAGCGCGCGTCGAAGCGCAGCGTGCCGCTCAGGTTGCGCAGCGGCATGGGCAGCGCCGCCACTTGCAGATTCACGTTCGCCAGCGTCAGGTTCGCGTCCACCTGCTCCGGACGCGGCCGCGCCAGGGAGCCGCGCGCGCGGCCCGAGGCGGTCAAGGCGCCGCCCTGGTAATCGACCAGCGCGCACAGTTCCGGCGAGAACTCCTTCAGCCAGCGCAGCAGCGGCTCCCGGGCGGCGATCCGGTCGAGGGTCAAGTCATACGCATACGGCTCGCTCAGGCCCATGTTGCAGCAGCCGGAGAAGTCCAGGTTCGCGGAGTCGGCCGCGAGTCGGCGCAGTTCCAAGGTGTTGGACGCCGGCTCGTAAGAGGCGTTGGTGGCCAGATGGACATCGGACATGGGCAAACTTCGGCGGCTCCGGCGGTTGAGAAGAACGAGCTGGCGAGCCGACAGATTCACGCCCAAGTTCACTCCGCCCGCGGCGGCGGGCCGAATCTCGCCGTCCAGCCGCACGTTTTCCCCCGCGGCGCCCAGCGGGAAATCAAATCGCAGCGCATCCTCGGCGGCCAGCCGGTCGAACTGGTTCGACACGCGAAGCCCGCCGCCGTCGTTCAACGCGGACACGCTGCCGCGCCAAGTCGTCGTGGTGGTCTCGTCCTGGGCGCGCAAGGCCAACTCGCCCGAGCCGTCGAAGCGGAAGTTCTTCGGCGTCTTCCACCAGCCTTCCACATTGGCCCGCTCCAGGCGGATCATCGGGTCCTCATGCCGGGGATCGCGAATCGACACGGCCGCGCGCGTCAGTTCCAGGGAGTCGACGCGCCACGCCGACTCGTCGCCGGAGCCGATGGCTTGGACGCGATCGATCGGCTGGCTGTTCAACAGACGCCGCAGGGCGCCAGCGGGCGCCAGTCCGCGCGAATCGGCGATGAGGGTCAGCGGCGACGGCTCCTCCACGCGCAGCCGTTTGATCCGCCGCAGGCTGTCGCTCCTGGACACGCGCCAGCCGGATTGGAACTCGATCTGGCGCGCCCAGGCGAGAACCTGGCCGTCCTCGGGATCGACGACTTGCAGGTTGTCCAGCAGGAAACGGCGGCGCGCCAGGCACACTTCCATCGAGTCGAACCGCAGCCACAGTCCCGTGGCCCGGAGGAACGCGCCGCGCACGCGTTTGTCCAGGAACTCGGCATGGAACGGAATATAATACAACGCCGCGCCCCCCGCGACAAGCAGCCCAAAGAGCGCCAAGGCGATTCCGAGAATCCATCGCCGTCGGCGCCGCGGTTTGGGGGGCTGGTTCATCATGAGTTGAATCCGCGGCGTCCCGCGCGCCTTTCCTCGTCCGGCGCCCAATTGCGCCATTTCATATAGCAGAGATCGTGTACTCTATGACAAACGAAAAAGCGATTTGGATCCCGCGGAATGCTCGGGGCCAAAGGCGGGGGATCGGGAGGCGGGACGATTGAAAGGCATGACAATTGAAGGGCAGGACGATTGCGGCATTCCAGGAATCGTCCTGCCCTTAATCGTCCTGCCTTGCCCCTGGAGTGGCGTAGGCTTTCCAGCCTGCGCCGCTACTTTCGGACGAACGGTTCGACGATATGGCGCAGCCGGCGGGGGAAATCCACGCGAATGCGCGCGCCGGCCGGGCCGTAGCTTTCCCCCAACACCTTCCCCTCGCGATGCAGGAGCGAGACGATGTCGTAGCGGTCCGGCGGCGCTTCGACCGTCAGGCGCTCCAGGTCCTCCGCGCTCAGACGCGCCAGCGCCTCCAGCAGTTCGTCCAGCCCCTGGCCGGTCCGCGCCGAAATGCGCACGGCCAGCCCGTCGCAAATCGACAACTCGGCCAGCGCGGCGGGATCGTCCACCCGGTCGATCTTGTTCAGCGCCAGGACGGTCGGCTTGTCGTACGCGTCGAGCTCCTTGAGGACCGCGTTGGCGGCGTCCATTTGGGCGCGGGCGCTGGGGTGGCTGGCATCGACCACGTGGATCAACACGTCGGCCAACGCGGCCTCTTCCAGCGTCGCCTTGAACGAGGCCACCAGGTCGTGCGGCAGCTTGCGGATGAAGCCGACCGTGTCGACAAGCAACAACTCCTGGTTGTTGGGCAAAGCCACCCGGCGCGTCGTCGGATCGAGGGTGGCGAACAACTTGTCTTCGATCAGGACGTCCGCCCCGGTCAGCGTGCGCAGCAAGGTCGACTTGCCGGCGTTGGTGTAGCCGACGATCGCCGCCACCGGCGCCGGCTTGACTTCGCGCCGCCGGCGTCGCGTGGCGCGCTGGCGGCGCACCTCGGCCAGCTCGTGTTTGATCTGGGCGATCTGGTTGCGCACGATGCGCTGGTCGGTCTCCAGCTGCATTTCGCCGGAGCCGCCGCGCGCGCCGCGGGCGAGGCGCTGGCGCTCCAGGTGGGTCCACGCTCGCCGCAGCCGGGGCAGGGAATACTCCAGCCGCGCCAACTGCGCCTGCAAGCGCGCCTCGCGCGTGCGGGCGTGCTGGGCGAAGATGTCGAGGATCACCTCGCGCCGGTCGATGACCACCAGCTCCGAGCGCTTCTCCCAGTTCCGCTGCTGCGAGGGCGACAGATCGTCGTCGAAGATCACACAGTCAACTTCGAGGCTCTTGCATTCCTCCATGATCTCGTCGGCCTTGCCTTCGCCGACCAGCAGGGCGGGATGAAAACGAGACAAGGGAACGATGGCGCGTCCGACAACCGCCATGCCCATCGTGTCGGTCAGGCGCGCCAGTTCCTCGACGTGCTCTTCGACCTCGGCCACGGGCGTTTTCGGCGTGCGCAGCCCGACCAGGTACGCTCGTTCCACGGAGTTCTCAGGCGTTTCGACTTCGAACAACCGGCGCTCCATTCCCTCAGAGGTAAGCGCATTCTGACACAAGGCGGGTATGCGCTGCAAGAATGCATGACAGAACAAAGGCAAGACGATTGTTGGCAGGACGACAACGACCAACTATCGTCCTGCCAACAATCGTCCTGCCTTTCATTCATCCCCGGCCTTCTCACGCAGGGCGCGCAAGTTCAGCAACGCCACCGCCGGACCCTGGACGCGGATCAGGCGCGCGTCGCTGAGCGATCGCAGGGCGCGCGACAGCGTCTCGGGCGTCGCGCCGAGCAGCGCGGCCAGGCCGTTTTTCGGCATGCGAATGCGATAGGTCCGTCCTTCCACCGGCGGGCCCTCGCGTCCGAATTCCCCGAGCATCCATTTGACAAGCCGCGTTTCCAACGTATCCGCCGTCAACGATTCGAACCGATGGGCGAAGGCGCTCAGGCGCAACGCGAAGTTCGCCAGGATGCGCTTGACGAAGTCCATGTCGCGCGCCAACGCGTCGAAGAACGCCCGGCGCGGAATGAACCAAACCTCCGAGCGGCTGAGCGTCTGGGCGGAGGCCGGGAAGGCGAACCCCATGAACATCGCCGCCGCGCCGAACAAATCGTCGGGCTGGACGACGTGGAGCGCCGCCTCGCGGCCGTCTTCCGTCGAACGAAAGACCTTCACCGCGCCGGAGCGCAGAACGTAGAAGCCGTCGGCTTCGGCGCCCTGCGCGAAGATGATCCGGGCGCGCGCATAGGCTTTCCGGACGACCGCCCGCGCCAGATTCGCCCGTTGCTCCGCGGTCAGCCCCTGGAACAAGAAGCACGCGCCGAGTTCCTCGGCCGAGACTCGTTTTCGGACTTCTCCCATCGATCGAATGCTCCGGCAACGGGGGGTACGGAGTCCCGCCTTCAGGCGGAAGAGCGTTTGGAGTCCGATTCCCGATTCGATCCATTCCGCCTAAAGGCGGGACTCCATACAGCCGCTTCCCGATCTGCGTGTATCTTTGCGCGCCGCCTTATGGCATAAGCGACAGCGGTGGACGTCCTTTCCCCGCAGTCTATTTCGCGCCGGCATGCGTCGTCGTTTCCACGTGCGCCGTATGGCCATCGGTGAAAAGCGCGATCGAGCCGTCCCGGTCGGTGCGATAGACGCACGCGCCGATTTCGCGCAGGCGTTCCAGCGTCTCGGCGTGCGGATGGCCATAGGCGTTCTCTTCCCCGCAGGTGATGAACGCCGCCTCGGGCGCGACTACGGCGAGAAAGGCCGCGCCGCTGGAGGTGCGGCTCCCGTGGTGCGCCGCCGTCATGTAGTCGCAATCCAGCGCCGCCGGCGCCCCCAGCATGGACCGCTCGGCGCGGGCGCCGGC
>JAPLSS010000829.1 GCA_026398515.1 Candidatus Sumerlaeota bacterium
GGGGCGCGTGTAGCGGTGCGGCTGGAAGACGCAGACGATGCGGCCGGCGCCGTCGGGGCGGGCGGCGCGCGCCGCCGCCAGCGTGGCCGCGATTTCCGTGGGATGGTGCGCGTAGTCGTCGATGACCGTCACCCCGGCCCGTTCGCCGATCTTCTGCCAGCGCCGCGCCGCGCCGTGGTATTCGGCCAGAGTCCGCCGGCAGCCGTCGAACTCCACGCCCTGCTCCATGGCCACGGCAATGGCCGCGAGCGAATTGGCCGCGTTGTGGCGCCCGGGGACGGCCAGCGCGACCTCGCCGAGGCATTCGCCCCCGTGGAAGCACTCATAGCGCGTGGCGTCGGGCTGAACCCGGAGGTTGCGCGCCTGCCACTGCGCCTCGGTCGGCTCCAGCGCGTACGTAATCGTTTCGCCGGAGTAGCGCGCCGCCAAATCGCGTCCGCCCGGCCCGTCCAGGCAGACGACGGCCTTTCCTCCTTTGGGAACGCGGGAGAGGAAATCGAGGTAACCTTGGGCCAGCGCGTCATACGTCTTCCAGTGATCCAGGTGGTCGGCCTCGACGTTGGTCACCACGGCCAGATCGGGCCGCATGAGGAGGAACGATCCGTCGCTTTCGTCCGCTTCGGCCACGACCAACGCGCCCAAGCCGACTCGCGCGTTGCCGCCGATGTCGTGCAACTCGCCGGCAAGCTGCAACTGGGCGCATGTTTCAGCAGGTAACGAGAGCCTGTGAGCAATCTCGCAGGCCAATCTGCCGACCCGCTCGCTGCGACCAATACCGTAAGCGTTACGGGATTCCGCCACCTTGACCACCTGATGGCTGGGCGAGAGGTCCGAGCCGCTGACGCGCACGCCCCGCTTGAGAAGGACCCAAGCGATGGCGCTCATGCCCGCGCCGCCGACGCCGATGAAGTGCACGGATTCCAACGAATTCAACACCATGAACGGCTCCTCGAAAAACGCGAGTATGGAGTCCCGCCTTGAGGCGGAATGCCAAACACCGCTCTTCGGCAGGCAATCTCCGATTCCGCCTAAAGGCGGGACTCCATACGAAGGATCTCCAGCGCCAATCGGGCTAAATCGCGCGCCGCCCGTGGGCGTGCCAAGCGGCGCGCCGCTTCGCTCATCGCCCGGCGTGCAACGGGATCGCCGAGGATCGAGGCCAGCGCTTCGGTCAGCTGCCGCGCGTTCAACCGTCGCTCCTCGACTACCAGACACGCGCCCTCCTTGGCAAACCATTCCGCGTTGCGCCGTTGGTGATCGTCGGCCGCCCAGGGAAGCGGGACCACGATCGCCGGCAGGCCCCAGGCCGCCGCTTCGGCCAACGAAGCGCTTCCGGCCCGGCAGAGGACGACGTCAGAGACGGCGTAGGCCAGCCCCATGTCTTCGATGAAGGGGACCAGCCGCGCCCGGCCCTCGCCGCCGCCGGCGCCGCGCAACCGCTCGCGGACCTGCTCCACATTCGCCGCGCCGGCGATCCAGAGGAACTGAAGATTCCCAATCTCTCTCGCGCCGGGCGACGCCAGAAACTCCAGCAGCGCGTCGTTCAGCCGTTTCGCGCCCTGACTGCCTCCGCAGACTAAGAGGGTCGGACGCTCTGGGTCAAGGCCGAACCGTTCCCGCCCCTGGGCCGGCGAGGCAGGCGGGAGAACCCTCCGCCGAATAGGGTTGCCGGTGGCGACCAGTCGCCGAATTCGGCCGGCCCGGGCGAAGGCCTTGGGATACGTTGTCGCCACCGCCGTCACGCGCGGCGCCAGCCAGCGGTTCGTTTTCCCGGCCACGGCGTTCTGCTCGTGAATGAGGGTCGGAAGCCCGAGACGCGCGCCGGCCAGAACGCACGGGCCGGAAACGTAGCCGCCCAGCCCGACCACCGCTTGCGCGCGCCATTCGCGCAGGATGCGCCGCGCCCGCCGATACGATTTCCAGGCGCACCACAGCCCGCGCGCCTTGCCCGTCCATCCGCCGGCCAACGGAGCGGCCGGCAGGGCGACCGGTTCGGCGCCTTCCGCGCGATACCAGCGGAGTTCCTGCTCCTTCGACCCGGAGAAAAACAGGAGATCGATCCCGGGGGCTTCCTCGCGCAAGGCCTCGGCCAGCGCCAGCGCGGGCATGACGTGTCCGCCCGTTCCCCCGGCGGCCAAGGCGATGCGCGCCACGCGCGAGGCTCTGCTGAAGAAAGCGGTCGCGGAGTTCGAGAAGGCGCGCCAGCGTGAGACGAATGTGGACCTGCAAAGCCGACTCTATCTGCGCGAGTCGACGGCCGAGTGGGCGTTGGGCCGCC
>JAPLSS010000810.1 GCA_026398515.1 Candidatus Sumerlaeota bacterium
GGCGGCTGGACCCCGTGAACTTGAGCGCGCCGGTCGCCCGGACTCGCCCCACGGGGCGCTACACGCTGAACAGGCAATTGGCGTGGAAGGCTCCTTTCATCCTTCAAGATCGAGATGGCTTTCCTCGGCATACGGACAGTCCGACCCAACTCAACAGCCGTTTCATCGCGGAGGCGTCGCCACGCATGCGGTTTCTCCGTTGGATTGCCTTGGCCACTGCTGCCACGCTATTCCGGCCGGCGCTGGCCGATGGCGCGTTGAATCGAATCTCCCGCGAACTTGGCAAGGCGAACGTCCGAACCGAGGGAAACGATCTGATCGTCGATACAGGAGCGGTCCGGGGGCGCTGGCGCTGGACGGGGCATGGGCTGGTTACCGTCGGGCTGCGCAATGACGCCACGGGCAAGGAATGGGCGGCGGCGCCTCGGTTCGCCGCCGATTGGGACCTGGGCGGTCTGGGCGGCGAGGAAGCCGAAGCGCGTCTCATCGATCTCAGCGCCGCGCCCTCGGCGGACGAGGGCTTCACCTCCGAGCACGTCGAGGTCGTCGCTGAGATTGAATACCCGGCCGCCCACGTGCGCGCGCAGCACGTGATCTGGGCCTATCCCGGCGCGCCGGGGCTCCGCACGCAGTTGCGGCTGAAAGCGCTTGATGGATTCGACGCCGACCGGTCCTTCGACGCCAACGCGGCCCGGATCGACTATCTCCCTTTGAATTTCCAAGGCGCCTCTCGCCGCGCGGCCGGCTATCATAACAACAGCGACGCGCGCAATGGCCGACAGTTTTCGATCCTGCGCGACGAGACCCAAGCCGCGCCTCTTTCTTCTTCCGAAACGTATGACTGGGCCAGCCTGTTGTTCATCGAGCAGGGCGACGAGGGTGTCGCGTTCGTCAAGGAATCCCAGAAATGCGTGAACAACCCCGGCGTCAACACGGGGGCGTTTCAATGCGGCGACGCGGGCTTGGTTTCCACGGGATGGGGCCTGAGTTTCGCCGACGTGCGGCCCGACGCGTCTCGCCCGTGCTGGGCGTCGTGGCGCATCCTCTGGAACGGCGGCGACGCCGAACGCGAACTGGCGCTCAAGCGATTCGACCGACTTCGCTATCCCATCGACCCCAAATACGATATCTATCTCATGGCCAACCCTTGGGGCGGAGGCCGCCAGTTCCAGGCCGATCTCGAAGACGAGGCGATCAAGGAAATCCGCAGCTGCGCCGACCTGGGCATCGACGTGGCGCAGATCGACGCCGGCTGGGCGAACGGCCCTCATGTGAAAAGCCTGCCGCCCTGGGCGCCCTGGCCGGAGCGCTATCCCGACGGCTGGAAGAACCTGATGGCGGCGGCGAAGGAGGCCGGCGTGGCGATGGGCTTGTGGACCGCCGCTCGCTGGCTCATGGAGAGTCCTGACGATCTCACCTCTAACTACGACGCCGGGTTCCGCTATTTCAAGGTGGATATTACGCCCTGGGATACATACGAGAAGTTATATAACCTCACCACGCATGCCCGGCAATTTGAACTGCATACCAATCATGTGGGCCGCGTCAATTGGGACATCACCCACAAGGATATCCGCGTCGGCTATTACTTCGCGCGCGAGTATGGCAATCTCTTTCTGGAGAATCGCCGTCTACCCACCGCGAATCAGAAGAACCGCGCCTGGAATTCCTATACGCCGTTCCTGGTGTTGCGCGACGCCTGGCACGTTTCCCAATATGTGAATCTGAACAAGGTCCAGATCGACATCATGAACACCGACTTGGTCGATCCCAAGACCAGCAACGCCAAGGCCTATGGAAACTCGTACGCGTTCGCCATCGCCATGATGAGCTCTCCCCTGTTCTTTCAGGAAACGAAGTTCTATAGCGAAGAGGCGCGCGCGCAATTGCGGCCGCTGATCGCTCTATATAAGAAACACCGGCAGCAGATGGCCCAAGGATATGTGTTCCCCATCGGAGACGAGCCGGACGACGCCAGCTGGACCGGTTTTCAGACCTACAACCCGGAAACGCAAAGCGGCTATCTCACCCTCTTTCGCGAAATCGACAACGCCGAGACGACTAGGCGCGTGCCCTTGCGGTTCCTGGACGGGAAGAAGATCCAGGTCGAGGACCTTGTTACGAAGGACAACCACGCCATTGAGGTCGATGCCGCGGGAAAGGCCGACTTTCAGATGGACAAGCCGGCCTCATTCAGATTTTATCGCTACAGTTCGGAGTGACGCCTTTAGGCGTTTGACTGCAACGCCTAAAGGCGTCACTCCGAACTGAGATGAGGAATCGTTCAACGGGGCGCCCTATACGCGGCCTCATACTTGCAATCGGAAGGATTGCGCCATGTCCAAGAAACGCCCGCCGAATGTCTTTGTGTTCATGAGCGACCAGGAGCGCGCCGACGTCGTCAAGAAAGGCCATCCCTGCAAGACGCCGATCGCCGAGAAACTCGCCGAAGAAGGATTGCTGTTCGACCGCTGCTATACCCCGACGGCGCACAGCTGCCCGGCCCGCGCCTCGTACTTCACCGGCCTCTATCCCAGCCATCATGGGATCTATAACAATATCCTAACTCACACTAATATCGCGGGCGCCATCAACCCGGGGTGCCGCATGTTCAGCGAGAACCTGCGCGCCGCCGGCTGGAACCTCGGCCACACCGGCAAGTGGCACTGCTCGCGGACGGAGAACCCGTCGAACCGCGGCTGGGAGGAAGTGGCGTCGAACTCCCTCGCCACCAACAAAACGACGCCGGAGGCGTTTTGGGCAGGCGCGCTGAAGAACGCCGCCCCCGAAAGCGACGAGCCGCGCCGCCGCGGCGAGATCCTTACCCCCGGCTACCGCCGCCGGTTTCTGTATGGCGCCACTGACAAAAAGCTGGAAGACCAACACGACTACCAAGTGGTGATGAAAGCGATCCAGGCGATGGAGCGCTACGCCAAGCAGGACAAACCTTTCTTCATTCACTGCGGGCCAACGAATCCCCACGATCCCTACATCATTCCCGAGAAGTACGCGAAGATGTATGATCCCAGGAGTGTTGCGCTCCCGCCGAACTACAACGACAGCCTGGAGGACAAGCCGCGCCTCTACCAGCGGCAGCGCAAGCAACTGTGGGCGCAACTGACGGCGGACGAGGTGCGGGAATCGATCGCCCACTACTGGGGCAACTGCACCCTCGTCGACGACTTGCGGAAGCTGGTTTATGACGCCATCGATGCGCTGGGCGTCCGCGACAACACAATCCTGATCTTCATGTCCGATCATGGCGATTATCTCGGGGCGCACGGCCTCTATTGCAAAGGCGCCCCCTCCTTCGACGAGGCGCAGCGCGTGCCACTCATCGTGCGCTGGCCCGAGGGGATCGAGAAGCCCGGCCGCGTGATTGATGAATTCGTCACTCTGTGCGATTTCGCGCCGACGTTCCTGGAGATCGCGGGCCTGGAGCAGAACCGAACGAGCGGCGCCTCGTTCGCCCCGTTTTTCCACTCGAGCCGCGTGGACGGTTGGACGCAGGAATTTCACTCTCAGTTCAACGGCGTTGAGTTGTACTATACACAGCGGTTTGTCCAGACCCGCGAGTATAAGTATGTCTTCAACGGATTCGATTTCGACGAGCTCTATGATCTGAAGAGCGATCCCTACGAGATGAAAAACGTAGGGGAAGAGCCAAACTATCAGGACATCAAGTTGGACTTGGCGAAGCGCATGTGGAAGTTCGCCTACCGGGAGAAGGACGTCATCGGCAACGCGTACTTCACGGTGGCGTTGGCGCCGGTGGGTCCGAATGCCGCGATGCTCGAGCTGGCGCGCGAGCAAGCGGCGAAGAAGTGATCCCGCAGGGCGGAATTTCCGGGCGCTTCTCAGGATAAGCATCTATGATGTCCCTCAAGTTCACCCGCCTTCCCGCGGGAACGCTTGGGCTACAACGGGCGGAGGGCGGAGGACGGGCCTTTTTCCCCTTTACATCGCGGCGCGCCCCTCCGTACATTCGGCTTCGGAATGATCGTAGGGATCGCTGAGTTTCGTAGGAAGCGAGAGAGAAATGCCCCGCCGACGCCCTTCCGCCTCCCGAGCCGCCGGCAGCCGACCGGAGCGGCCTGAAACGCCGGCGCCTTCGTCGGCGCGGAAGGCCGTAGTTCGCCAATGGATGCGTTCGCCGTGGGCCATTGTCGCCGGGTTTGCGGTGTTCGAGGTGTTTCTCGTCGCCATCGGCCTTCCCTCCTGGCTCGATGACCGCCATCGCGCGGAGGGGCAGCGCCTGGCGCGCGAGCGACGTTACGAAGAAGCCATCGCACCCTACGAGAAACTGTTGAAGAAGTACCCCGGATCGCCGACGGTGAACCTGGAGTTGGGGCTGACCTACTTGAACGCTCGCCGCTACAATGAGGCCGTCGATCGACTCGGCTTCCTGGCCGCCCAGCCAGAGCCGCCGTCCGGAGTCCATTCCAAGTTGGGCCAGGCGTACGAGGCGCTGGGCGAATCCGAGAAGGCGATGATGGAGTTCAACGCGGCCGTTGAGGAGGATCCCAAGGATCCGATCGCCAATTACTATTTGGGCGAGCGGCTGTATCGAAACGGCCATCTGATGGACGCTGTGAAGTTGCTCGAACGCGCCGCGTTTCATCCCGAGGTCGGCCCCAGGGCACAGCAACTGCTGAAAGAAATCGAGAAACGCATTTTCGCCGATACGCCGGCCAGCCGGCCCCGGTAGAGAGATTGCCGATTGAACAACGCGGCGTTTCTCGTTTCGGGTTGCTCGTCTCTTGTCTTGTAGCGCCTCAGCTCAACGGGAGTCATTGACAGGGCGCCGCTCCCGATAGCTGCGCCCAACGATTCGGGATCTCCTGTGATTCCATGAATGAGTTGAAACGAGAAACGAGAAACGCCGTGTCGCTCAATCGGCAATCGACAATCGGCAATCAGCAATCCCCTCGCCATCGCCGCCTTCGCTGGACGCATCGCCTGGAGACTTTCGCCGTGGCGCTGGCATATTGGCCGTTGGCGTATTGGCCATTGGGCCTTTTGGATGTTTTGGCGCGCGTTTTCGCGGTTCTGGCCTTTGACCTGCTGAGGGCGCGAAGACGGCTGACGTTGGCGAACGTGGCGCGCGCGTTCCCCGACATGCCCCCGGCGGCGCGGCGACGCATCGGCCGCGCGTCGTTCCGCCACATGTTCCTCAGTGTGGTCGAATTTGCGCGCCTGTCGCGGCCGAAGCGCCGTCCGCGCGCCGAGATGGTCGTCGCGATCGAGGGCGAGGAGAACGGGCGGCGGGTCCTGGAGCGCGGATCGTTCGTCGTGTCGCTGGGGCACTTGGGGAATTGGGAATTCCTGGCGCACTATTGGGCGGAGCGCGGGGTTCGCCTCGCGGCGATCTACAAGCCGCTCCACAATCCGATCCTCGACGCGTGGCTGCTCCACTCGCGCGAGGGCAGCGGCATCGATCTGATTTCGACGCGCCTGGGCGGGCGCGCGCTGTGGAAGGCCTTAACCGAAGCGGCGCGCCGCGGCGGGGGCGTGTGTTTTCTCATGGACCAGGACGCGCGGCGCCAGGGGATCTTCGTTCCGTTCTTCGGCCAGCCCGCGTCAACGCCCACGGGCGCGGCGACGCTGGCCCTGCGGTTGAACCTGCCGATCATCCCGGTGTTCTGCCTTCGCGCGGGGCCATGCCGCTTTCGCATCGTGTTGGGCGCGCCGATCGAGCCGCCCGCCGGGGGCCGCACGCCGGAGAACGTCGAAGCCCTGACGCGCCGCCAGGTCGAAGCGCTGGAAGCGGCGGTTCGCCGGAATCCCGAGCAGTATTTCTGGGTGCATGATCGGTGGAAGACTCGGCCCAAGTGATTGCCGATTGTCGATTGCCGATTGAATGATAAGGCGTTTCACGTTTCTCGTTGAACTGCCAGGGGGATTGTTTTGTGTTGTTCTATCGCCAACTGACGACGGGTTGTAGGGTGGCCAGAGAGGGGAAGCATGAAACCAAACACGTGAAACGAGAAACGAGAAACGTTGAAGGAGAAACGCCGTGTCGTTCAATCGGCAATCGAAAATCGACAATCGGCAATTAAGACTGGACTTGGCTTAGAGGGCATCTTAAATTTCCGTATACGAAAATTACGGCGCCCAGGCGTCTCTTATTATCCCCCGGGCCTCTCGCCCCGAGATTGGAAGGCAATCCCCCATGAAGATCGAAGCCAAAGACCGTTATGACCTGTGGATCGGCGGGAAATACGCCAAGGCCTCGCGCTACGACACGGTGCGCTGCCCGTACGACGGGCGGCCGGTGGGCGAAGTCCCCAAAGCCACTCTCAAGGAATTGGACGCCGCCACCGGCAAGCCGATCGTCGAGGCCCGCGGCGAGGTCGCGCGCGCGATCCAGACCCTGATCTTTTCCGCCGAAGAGGCCAAACGCATCCACGGCGAGTTGGTCCCGCTCGACGCGCACCCGAACGGCGCCGGGCGCTTCGGTTTCACGTTGCGCGTGCCGCGCGGAGTGGTCGCCGCCATTACGCCGTTCAACTTCCCCATCAACCTGGCGTGCCACAAGATCGGCCCGGCCATCGCGGCGGGCAACTCGATCGTCCTCAAGCCGGCCAGCAACACGCCGCGCACGGGTTTCCTGCTGGCGGACCTCTTCGCCGAGGCCGGCCTGCCCGACGGCGGCCTGAACGTCGTGTCGGGCAGCGGCGGGGAACTGGGCGATCCGCTGGTGGCCGACCGGCGAGTGCGCATGGTCACCTTCACCGGCTCGGCCGACGTCGGACGGCGGATTCTTTCCACCGCGGGAATCAAGATGGTCACGCTGGAACTCGGCTCGAACAGCGCGGTGGTCATTTGCGATGACGCGAATATCGAAGATGCGCTCGTCCCCTGCGTCGTCGGCGGCTATGCGCACAGCGGCCAGGTTTGCATCTCCTTGCAGCGCATTTACGCCGACCAGCGCGTCTACGGCGATTTCCTCGACGCCTTCAAGTCCCGCGTCGAAGCGTTGAAGATCGGCGACCCGCTCGATGAAACGAGCCAGATCACCAGCCTGATTCGCCCCGAGGACGCCGACCGCTCGCTGGAATGGATCGACGAGGCGCGCGCGGCGGGGGCCACGATCGTCACCGGCGGCCACAAAATCGGGCGCGCCACGGTCGTCCCGACGATCATCGCCCACACGAAGCGCGACATGAAGGTCATCGCCGAAGAGGCCTTCGCGCCGCTGACGACCGCGGACAGCGTCGGCACGCTGGAGGAGGCCATCGCGCGGGTCAACGATTCGGCGCTGGGGTTGCAGGCCGGCATTTTCACGCGCGACCTCGACCGCGCCCTTTACGCCGCGCACCACATGGACGCCGGCGGGGTGATGATCAACGACGTGCCGACGTTCCGCGTCGATCAAATGCCCTACGGCGGCGTCAAGGATTCCGGCCTGGGCAAGGAAGGCCCGAAGTACGCTTGCGAAGAGATGACCTGCATGAAGATGATCGCGGTGAAGCGGAAGATGATGTAGGAGAAGGAGAGAGACGGGGAGACACAGAGACGGGGAGACGGGGAGAGATGGAGACGGGGAGACACGGAGACACACAGCAAAAGCCGGACGTTCTCCGTGTCTCCGCGTCTCCCCGTCTGCCCGTCTCCGCGCCTCTTCGTGTTCGCATCCCCGCGATAGTCTTCTTCGGGGTCTGCGCCTTCTCGATGGATTTCCTCTTCTCCAACGGCATGCTGACGGACACCTTCTTCGGCAACGCCGTGTTCGACGCCGAGCAATGGCAGCAAGGCGTGCTGGGGTGCGCGAGCGCCTTCGGCTACGCGGTCGGCTGCCTCGTCTTCGGCCCGTTGAGCGACCGCTCGGGTCGGCGCGGGATGATCCTGCTGGCCGTGGCGGGAGTCGGGGTGTGCCACGCGGTCCTGCCCTGGGCGCCGAGCTTCCGCGCGATCGTCGCGCTGGCCGTGATCAAACGGTTTCTCCTTTCCATGTATTGGCCGGCGATGATGGCGTGGCTGACCGATGCGTCGCTCCATGGAAACTTCCAGCGCAATTTGTGCGTGTTCAACATTAGTTGGACCCTCGGAGTGACGGGCGGCAGTTGGCTCTCCGGGCACCTGGGCAAGGCGCTTTGGCCGGGGCCGCACGGCTACAATCCGACCGGCCCATACCTCGTGTCGGCGGCGACGTGCGCGGCGCTGCTGGCGTGGATCGCCTTGGCCGATCCGATCCGCCGCGACGAGGCAGCCCCGCCGATCCGCGTGCTGGAATCCCCGGAGGGAATCCTGTTTTTGACCAAGGGCTGGATCGCCATGTTCGGCGTTTTCTGCGCGGTTGGGTTGAACCTGTTCATGATGCCGCGGCTGGCGCGTCTGCCGGAGATCGCGCTGAGCGAGGCGTCGCAATCGACGATCCACTCGATGCGCATCCTTATGTCGCTCGTGGTTTACGTGGCCATGCTTTCCACAAGCCACTGGCATTTCCGCTTCTATCCGATTTACGGGGGCCTGCTCATCGGGGCGGCGGCGCTGATCCTCACCGGATCAGCCGACGGGTTCGGGATGATCCTGGCGGGGACGCTTTGCCTGGGCGCGGCGCTCGGGATCATCTATACGGTCAGCCAATACTATTCGCTCGGGATTCCGAAGACCAAGGGCGGGGGCGGCGGCGTGCACGAGGCGTTGCTGGGGCTGGGCCACGCGGTCGGACCCGGGCTGGGCGGATTCGGCGGCTGGCTGTTTGGCAGTCCGCGCGCGCCCTATTTTTTCGGCCTGCTGCCGCTGGGCCTGACCGCCGGAGCGATGGTGTTTTTGAGGAAGAGACTTCTCGATGGGCGAAAAGCCTTCCCCACGCCGTCCCTCCAGGACTGACTTGGTTTGGCCGCCCATCGGACACGTCGGACCCGTCGGACTCGTCTGACCGGTCGGACTTGTCGAGAAGGGGTTGCTCCCTATGACGCTTGCGCAAACGCGCTGCCTCTATGGCGTGGCGGGCTGGGCCTACGAGGACTGGCAGGGCATCGTCTACCCGCAACCGCGTCCGCGCGCGTTCGACCCCATCGCCTACTTGGCGCGCTTCTTCGACGTCCTGGAGATCGACTCGAGTTTCTATCGCATCCCCGACCCGAAGTCGACGGAACGCTGGGCGCGCGTGGCGGCGCCGTTTCGCGAGTTTGAATTCACCATGAAACTCTACCAGGGCTTCACGCACTCCGTTCAAAGCGTTCCATGGAACGAAGCCGAGGCCGGGGCGTTTGAGGAAGCGGCCGAGCGATTGCGGGAAGCGGGCAAGCTGGGATGCGTGCTGATGCAGTTCCCCTGGTCGTTCCGCGCCGAGATGGAATCGCGCGACCGGCTGCTGCGGCTGCTCGATCGGTTCGGCATGTTTCCGCTGGCGGTCGAAGTGCGGCATGCCTCCTGGCTTGCCGACGAATGGCTGTTCGACACGCTGCGGGAGCGCGCCGCGGCGTTCTGCAACATCGACCAGCCGCGCCTGCGCCAGTGCATCGAATTGACGGATCGGGCGACGGCGGAGCATGCGTACTTGCGTGTTCATGGGCGGAATGCGAAGAACTGGTTCCGGGAAAGCGCGTCGGGGGCGGAGCGCTATGATTATCTGTATTCCCTGGAAGAGATCCGCCAATTGGCCGAAGCGGTCGAGGCGCTGAAACGCAAGGCGAAACGCGTGCGCGTCATTACGAACAACCACTGGAGGGGGCAAGCCGCCGCCAGCGCGCTGCAACTCAAGGCCGCGGTCGAAGGCGGCCCGGTCGAAGCGCCGGCGACGCTGATCAAGCATCTCGGCGATTTGGGGCCGGGCGTGGTCGCGGAGAAAAGCGAAGGCGGCGAGCAGCTGGAGATGTTTTGAGGCGAGGGCGCGGACAAGATGGACAGAATGGACGAAATGGACGAAATAGACAGCGTCGACAAGACGGGTTCGTCTCTCCTGTCCATTCCGTCCATCCCGTCCATTCTGTCCACCCCAAGGAGAAGGTGAAGCCTTATGACCACCCTCCGCATCGCCGCCATCGGCGCGTTTGGGCACTACCGCACGGTCTTCGATGAGATCGCCGGCATGGACAAGGCCGAACTCGTCGCCGTCGCGCCGGGGTATGCGGAAGAAGACCTCGCGCCTGTACTCAAACACCAAATCGCCGGCGACAAAACCGCCCGCTTTCCCAACCACCATGCCATGCTCGAGCAGGCCCGGCCCGACGTCGTCATCGTCAGCACGCGGCTCGACCGCATCGCTCCCATCGCCGCGGACGCCGCGCGCGCGGGTTGCCACATCATTTCCGAAAAGCCCCTGGCAATCGACCACGCGTCGCTGCGCGCTTTGCACGCCGCGGCGCGCGAGGCCGGCGTGCGCCTCATCGCCATGCTTTCGATGCGCAAGGAGCGGGCGTTCGTCGCGGCGCGCGAATGCTATCGCCGCGGCGAGGTGGGCGAGGT
>JAPLSS010000877.1 GCA_026398515.1 Candidatus Sumerlaeota bacterium
TTTTCTTTGTGTTCTATGCGTTCTTTGCGGCTGATTCTCCATTGCCGATTCTTTATCCGTGACAACCTCCCGCCGGATTTGCTACAAGTTCCCGTTGCTCTCGGTCGAACCGTTGAACCGTGCCCGTTCCGCGTGCTGACGCAAGATGGCCAAAAAAGACTTCCACGAAGCCCTCGGCGAGTTTGAAACCTTCCTGCGCGTGGAGAAAAACCTCTCCGAGCGCACGCGCAAGGCCTACCGATACGACCTGTCGCGCTTCGGCGATTTCCTGGTCGAACTGCGCAAACGCACGCCCAACGTCGACGACATCGGCGCCCCGGAGATCCGGCTGTACTTGCAGCGGATGCAAATCGACCGCGGCTGCAAGTCGACAACCCTGTCGCGCATCATCGCCTCGATCCGCATTTTCTTCGAATACTGCGTTCGCCTCGGACACCTCAGGGCCAGCCCCGCGGCGCACTTCCACAATCCGAAGAAGCCGAAGAAACTCCCCGTTTTTCTGGTCGAGGGGGAGTTGAAGAAGCTGCTTGAGGCGCCAGGCCCCTCGGATTGGAAGGGGAGGCGCGATAACGCTCTTCTCATTACCTTCGCCTTCACCGGGTTGCGTCTGCAGGAACTGGTCAGCCTGAACCTGGACAACGTGGATTTCGAGCGCAACACGCTGCGGGTCTTCGGCAAAGGCGCCAAGGAGCGGATCGTCCCGATGAACCAGCGCGTGGTCGAGGCGCTCAACCGTTACCTGGCCGTGCGGGTGTTCGCGGAAACGCCCGCGCTGTTCCTGAACTACAAGCTGGGCCGCCTGTCGCCGCGCGGGATTGAGAAGATCGTGCGGCAACACGCGCTACAAGCCAACATCGCGACCCGGAAGATCTCACCGCATAAGTTGCGCCATACCTTCGCCACCCTGCTGCATCACAACGGGGTGGACATCCTGGAAATCCAAACGCTGCTGGGGCACGCCTCGATCACCAGCACGCAAATCTACACGCACACCAGTTCGGAAAGGCTGGCCGGCGCGGTGAAGAAGCTGGATGGGCTGCCCCTGTAGATCCGATATGGATTCGAGCGCTTCGCGCTCGCCGGATCGGAGCCGTGCGTCCGCGCCCCCGGAAACCGCAAAACAGCAGGTGGTGAGAAACGCGAGTTCAGCCCTATTCTTCCGAAATTCCGCGCTGTTCGCGCAAGATTTTGGAGGCAAGCCGATCGTTCTTGGCATTGGCTGCGCCAAGTTGGGCAAACCGTATTGCGCTCATTGATCGCGGCATAAGCAATGCAATGCCCCTCATTCGAAGAGGCCAATATCGACGGGGCTTTCCGAAGGGGGCGTTATTGCATCGCTTATGCTACGATGGGTAGTATTCCGACCGGGCTTTTCTGACGGGTCTTTTCATTAACCCCCTCGTTTCAACGGTCTCCCGGAGCGCGACAGAGTCTCGCGGTCAGAGCGCTGGAGGCGTCGCTACGAACTCATTTCCGGCGGTTTGGGGGAGACCAAGCGGCTGTGAGGCCTCCTGTTCCAGGAGAACTTTCTCAATCCGTGGGGACTTGCAGCCGATCAAAGACTGAAGAGGAGTTGCAAAGGGCCGCGCGGCCATCCATGGCGGCGGCCGGCGGCGTTGAAAGTGGCGGAGATGAGCGAGAAGAGACCTGAACCGTCCCGGCTCGGTTCGGAATTGGCGGTCTGGCTGCTGGCCTGCCTCGCGCTGGTGTTTTTTGCCTTGTTCTGGCACAACGAAGCGGTGTGGCAGGAGAACATCCGCGCCTCGGTTCCCCTGCGCCAGAGCCTGAATCAGGCGCGCAGCGCGGTGGAGCGGCTGTGCTTGTTCTCGGAAAGGCAGGCGGCGAAGGGCCAGCCCGTTTCGTTGAAAACCCTGCAAACGTTCCTTGATCGCGCCGAACAAAGCATCGCGGAAAGCGCCGCCGCCGCCAATTCCATGTTGTCGGCGGAGGCCGCGCCGCCGGTCTTTCTCTCCATCCAGAATTCCTTGGTGCGGATTGGCGCGATGTTCGCCCAGATCGACGTCGCGATGGCCGAGAGGGCCCAGGACGGCTTCATCAACGACCCGGGTCATTTCGCCACGTTGCCGTCGACGGCGCAGCAGATCATGCAAATGTTGTCCGACCTGGACGAGAGCATTCCCCTGCAAATCGACGCGACGCTCAACACGCATCGCCAGTATCTGGCTCTGACGGTAGGCGCGTGGATGGCCGTCTTCTTCAGCATTTGCACGGCCCTGTTTTTCGCGGCGCGCCGCAGCCGGCGCGCCGAACTGGCCTTGCGCGAGATCACCCATACCCTCAACAGCATCCTCACGTCGTCGACCGAATACGCCATCGTGGCCATCGACTCGCGCTCCATGATCATCCACTACAATCCGGCCGCGGAGCGCCTTTCGGGCCTCAAGGCCAAAGACATGATCGGCCGGCCTATCCACGGCTTTTTCGCGGCCCGACACGTTCCCCGGGAGCGCTACGAGAGAGCGCGGGAAGCCGCCGAGCGCGAAGGGGCCTCCGAGTTCGAGATCGAGAACGAGGGCTTCGGGGCGCGGCACGAATGGATTCATTGCGCATTGATGCCCATGCGCGACGAACGAGGCGCTGCCGCGGGCTACGTGCTGTTCTGCCACGACGTCACCGAGCGCAGACGCGCCGAGGAGGCGTTGCGCGCCGCCCTGCAGGAAAAGGCGCTCGTGCTCGACAGCTTGCAGGAATGTGTGACCTTCCACGACAAGGACATGCGGATTGTGTGGGCCAACCGCTCGGCCGGGCACGCCGCCGGCTTGGCCCCGGAACGCCTCACCGGCCGCTTAT
Organism: Candidatus Sumerlaeota bacterium; assembly: GCA_026398515.1. Taxonomy (GTDB): domain Bacteria; phylum Sumerlaeota; class Sumerlaeia; order JAPLSS01; family JAPLSS01; genus JAPLSS01. The sequence goes on from JAPLSS010000877.1 coordinate 2,812, forward strand.
GCTACGAGATATTGAATCGCACCTCCGAGAGATGCGCCGACTGCCCGGCGATGCGGGCCCTGGAAACGGGCGTTCCTCAAGAGCAGGAAATCCGCTCCGGCGACGGGCGGATCTGGTCGGTGCGCGGCTATCCGGCCAAGGACCCCAAGGGCCGGATGGTCGGCGTGGTCGAAAGCCGCTACGACATCACCGAGCACAAGAAAGCCGAAGACGAACGGGAGAATCTGGAGAAGCAGTTCCTCCAGGCGCAGAAGCTGGATAGCCTGGGCATCCTGGCCGGCGGCATCGCCCATGACTTCAACAACCTGCTGATGGGCATCCTCGGGCACGCCAGCCTGGCGCTGATGGACCTGCCCCCGGATTCCCCGGCGCGCGAACGGGTGGACCAGATTCAGACGGCCGGCCTGCGCGCCGCGGACCTGACGCGGCAATTGCTGGCGTATTCGGGCAAGGGCAAGTTTGTCATCGCCCCGACGGACCTGTCGGCGGTCGTGCGCGAGATGACCCACCTGCTCGACGTGACCGTCTCCAAGAAGGTGACCATTCAATATCGCCTGGCGCCGAAGCTGCCGGCGGTCGACGCCGATCCAACGCAGATCCGCCAGATCGTCATGAACCTGATGACCAACGCCTCCGAAGCCATCGGCGACAAGACGGGCGTCATCGCCTTCGCCACCGGCGCCATCTACTGCGACCAAGACTACCTGTCGGGCGGGATTCTCAACGAGAGCCTGCCCGAAGGCCGCTACGTCTTCCTGGAGGTCGCCGACAGCGGCTGCGGCATGAACGCCGAGACGCTGGCGCGGATCTTCGACCCGTTCTTTACCACCAAGTTCACCGGCCGAGGCCTGGGGCTGGCCGCCGTGATCGGCATCGTGCGCGCGCACAAAGGCGCCCTGAAAGTCGCCAGCGAATTGGGCCGCGGATCGACGTTTCGCGCGCTGTTTCCCGCGATTCAACAGCCCGCCGAGACGCACGGTCCCGAACCGAACGAACCCCTCGACTGGCGCGGCGAGGGAACCGTCCTGGTGGTCGACGACGAAGAGTCGGTGCGCGACGTGGCCCGGCGCGTGTTAGAGCGCTCCGGCTTCACCGTCCTGACCGCCGGCGATGGGCGCCAGGGGGTGCGCGAATTCCGTCAGCACGCCGATCAGATTCGCCTGGTCCTGCTCGACATGACCATGCCGGAATTGAGCGGCGAAGAGGCCTTTCGCCGCATGCAGCACGCTCGCGGCTCGGTGAAGGTGATTCTGTCCAGCGGCTTTTCCGAAGAGCACGCCTCGAGGATGCTCGGCGAGGCCGGGTTTGCGGGATTCCTGCCAAAGCCGTATCGGCCCGCCCAGCTGATTCAAGCCGTCCGCCAAGCCCTGCAAGAAGACGCCAAGGTCAAAACGGCGGCGAAGTAGCGTTTGCGGGGGCGTAAAGGGGGGTGGACGGACTGGACGGACTGGACGGGATGGAACGGCGTTGCTCTGAGTTCGGAGTGACGACTTTAGTCGTTTAACAACCCCGTCCATTCTGTCCATTTCGCCCATCCTGTCCACCTTGTCCACCTTGTCCACCCCGTCCACCCCGTCCACTCCCGTCCCCCTCATCCATGCGGCGCCGAACAGCGTCGACGAGCGCGACGATCCCGCTGGACAGGAAT
>JAPLSS010000956.1 GCA_026398515.1 Candidatus Sumerlaeota bacterium
TGTCCATCCCGTCCATTTCGTCCACAAGGAGGTCCCATGCTGTGAGCCACGAACTCGAAATCGAAGTCTTCCGCGCCGGCGACTATGGCCCCAAGGGCGCGTACGACGAAGCCACCCTCGACGCCCTCGCCGCCGACTACAGCCCGGCCCTGCACGAAGCCCCGGTCACCCTCGACCACAACTCCAGCGGGCCGGCCTTCGGATGGGTCGCCTCGCTGCGCCGCCAGGGCGACCGGATGCTGGCGCGCTTCTCGGCCTTGAGCGACGAGTTGCTCGGGCTGCTGCGCGCCGGGGCGTACAAGAAGCGCAGCATCGAACTCTACCGCGCGTTCCCGCAAACGGGCCGGCCGTACCTGCGCGCCGTCAGTTTCCTCGGCGCCTGCCCGCCCGAAGTCAAGGGCCTGGCCGATCCCGTCTTCGCCGAAGGCGGCCCGACCGAGCGCATCTGGTTTGAGGAGGCGGCCGGCGAAGCGCGGGCCGTTGTTTCCGAAGAAACCGCGAGGGGGTCGACGGCCAATCCGCCTGCCGAAATCGCTGTGGCCGAGCCGTCGCCCGCGGAACCCCGCCCCGACCGCCGCGCCGAGATCGACGCCTTCTGCGAGGCGCTTCGCCGCCAGGGCCGCTTCCTGCCGCGCTGGGACGGCCTCGGCATTCGCGAATTCATGCACGGGCTGGCCGAGGCCGAAGCGGCGGCGTTCGCGGAAGGCCCCGAGCGTGTCAAGGGGTCCGACGGGTCCGACGGGTCCGACGGGGCGCCGGCTTCGCCGCTGGAATGGTTCCAGGAATTCCTGGCGGCCCTGCCGCCTCTCGTCCCCCTCGGCGAAGCCGCGCCGGACTCCGCGCGCGAGCCGCGCCTGGCGTTTCGCGAGACGCTTCCGCGCGAGACCGCCAACGTGCGTCTCGACGGCCGTTCGGTTTCGCTTCACCGCCGGGCCCTGGCGTTGCGCGGTTCGGACCCTGGCCTGACCTACGCCGAGGCGCTCCGCCTCGCCAGTCCGTAGGGACCCCAAAGACCCAAAGGACTTCAGGGACCCAAAGGGACCCGCACGTGCCCTAAGTCCTTGGCGTCCTTTCGGTCCCGTGCGCCCTTGATGTCCCTGAAGGCGTCGCCACGAACGAACTGCTGTTCGCGTTTTCCGGCGTCCTTTCGACGCCCGACATATCTCCAGGAGGTTGCAGCAAATGGCTTATTACATCCTCGACAAAGCCTACGCGATCGCCGACGAGGACGGAGTCCCGGCGTACCGCGTGGTCGTGCAGGGAACCAACGCCGGCGAGGCGGCCATGCCCGCCGCGGCCAACGCCGGCGCCCTGCTCGGCGTCACGGTGCACGCCCAGCCGAACCAAGGCCAGAACGTCGCCGTGCGCAAGGCCGGCATCGCGCGCGTCGAAGCCGCCGGCCTTATTTCCGTCGGCGCTCCGGTCAACGTCGCCGGCGAAACCGGCAAGGTCAAAGCCATCAGCGAGCAGGCGGGAACGAAGATCCAATGCCTGGGCTTCGCCGAAACCGCCGCGGCCGCCGATGGCGACCTGATCGAAGTCTTTCTCTCGATCCACGAAAGGACCGCGTAGCCATTGCCGATTGCTGAATGCGGAATGCGGAGTGCGGAGTGCGGAATGAACCGCATTCAGCGATTTCATGGAGGCGAAGACGCCTCTCGTCGTTCACTCCGCACTCCGCATTCCGCATTCAGCTCATCCAACAACCAATCTACCCAGGAGGACAATCCCATGCCTGAAGTCTCTCAGGTGCACATCGACGTCGCGCTGACCAACGTCAGCGTCGAGTATCGCAACGCGGCGTTCGTCGCCGAGGAGATCGCCCCGCCCGTGTCCGTGAAGAAACAGAGCGGGAAGTATTACGTCTACGACCCCGAGCGCGAAGCCTTTCGCCAGACCGACGACAAACGCGCCCCCGGCACAGAGGCCAACGAGGTCGGCTTCGCCCTGTCGACCGACAACTACGACGCCCAGGACCACGCCCTCGAAGCCGCCATCCCCGACGAGGAGCGCGACAACGCCGATCCGATCATCCAGCCCGACATCGATCACACGGAATTCCTCATGGAGAAGATCGGGCTGAACCAGGAAATGCAGCTGGCGAGCCTCGTCCTGACCAACGCCACGCTCCCCGGCGAAACTCTCCAGGGCAAGGTCCGCCTGCATGCGAAGATCATCGACCGGATGAAGTACACCCAGCTCCGCGGCGCCGGCGCCATCCAACTGGCCGAGTTGTTCGATGTCGAGCGCGTGCTCGTGCCGCGCGCGGTCAAGAACACGGCCAATCCCGGCCAGCCGGCCGACATCGCCTACGTCTGGGGCAAGAACGCCTTCCTGTGCTACACGCCGGCACGCCCCGCGATGAAGCAAACGGCCTTCGCCTACACGTTCCGGTGGGCACTGGCCCCGGGGTCGGTCAACGGCCTGGTGGTCGAGCGCTGGCGCGAGAACCGGCGCAAGGCCGACATGATCCGCGTCCAGAAGTACTACGACGCTAAGGTCATCGCCGCCGGCGCGATCTACGTGTGGAAGGCCGCGGTCGCGTAAAGAGTTCGGAGTGCGGGGTTCGGAGTGCGGAGTCTGGATTGCCGATTGTCGATGGTCGATCTCGGCAATCGCAAGTCCGCACTCCGCACTCTGAACACCGCACTCTGAACTCCGAACTCTTCCCAAGGAGTCGCCCATGTCCTACGCAACCCTTGACGATTTGGAAAAGCGCATCGCGCCGCAGACCCTGGTCGAACTGGCCGACGACGATGGCGACGGCGCCGCCGACGCGGAGGTCGTCGCGGCGGCGTTGGCCGACGCCGACGCGGCCATCGATAGCTATCTCTCCGCCCGATACGCCACGCCGCTCGCGAGCGCGCGCCCGACAGCACGCGCCGAGGCGAAGAGAAGACCTTCGCGGCCGAGGCGGTGGAGGGCCTTTGAGGAATACCCAATCGCCAATCGCCGATAGCCAATGGCCGCTGGGACGGCACGGCGGCGCCTTGAGTTCGTAGTGGCGGCTTCAGCCGTTTGGATCGCACGTCTGAAGGCGTCGCTACGAACCTTGCCGAATCGGCTGGTGTTAACGGGGTCGATCGTTCGGTCGGCGATCGGCTATCGGCTATCGACCATCCCTCCACCCAAGAATGATACGCGCGAAACGAGAATCCAGGAACGAGAAACGTGAAACGAGGTAAGACGCCCATGGACCCGCAAAACCCTACGCGTTTGATGAAGGAGTTTGCCGATTGCCTGCTGGCGCGCGAGCGCTTGCTCAATGCGCTCGGTTCGCGCGCGGCCGATCTGCGCCCGGCGTTGCGCGACGTGTACGTGTCGTTCCAGACGCTTTTTCATCATCTCGCGCCGGGAACGCCGCCGGAGATTCTGGACGGCCTGACGCAGACGATGGCGCTCAATTTGTGCCGTCGGGCCGTCGAGTCGGCGGAAAGCGAGGCGTCGGCCGGGCGCGACGGGTCGGCGCGGGTGATCGAGCTCCTCGCGCAGAAAACGCCGCTTCAGGAGACCCATCCATGAACCGACCGGTTTTTGCACGGGGCAAGGAGCAGGAGCAGAGTTTGACCCAGGCCGCTTCCGCCCCGACGCATCATCTCTACACCGCCGAGGCGTCGCTCAACTTCGCCGTCGGCGACCGGATCTTCATCGCCGAGGCCGACGGTTCGGAACTGGAGTTCCTCGGCGCCGTGACCGCGACCGCCCCGACGTATCTGACGACCGCGCTGGCGTTGCGCGCGAGCAAGTCGGCCACCGCGCTCCTGTGGCGCGCGGCCCGGGCGTTCGTCTGGCCGGTCGAGCCGTCGCTGCCCGTGGAGAAACAGCATTCCACGGGCATCGTCTGCGCGCGCGCGCTGGGCGGAACGCTCTATTCGACGCGCGTGGCCGAGCCGAATCGCGTGGACACGCTGCGATTCGCGCGTCTGCCGCTGCCCGTGTTCGAGGAGTTCCGGGAATGGGTGGAGCACGTGTTGGAGGGCGCCCTGTTGGATTTCACCTACGTGGACGAGCGCGCGCAAGTCTCCACGGCGCGCCTGGCGGCGCCGCGGATCGCGCAGCGCCAACCGGACGAGCAACTGACCGAGATTGAACTGGAAATCGCCATTCAAACCGAAGGCGCATACGTCTGAGTTCGTAGGGAGTGGCGTAGGCTTTCCCGCCCGCGCGCTTTTCCAAGCCCTGTCGCATGCCAATGAGCGCAGGCTGGAAAGCCCGCGCCACGAACCGCGTCTCCAGGTGAGTTTTCCCATGAAGACCCTGACCGACATTGCGAATCGCGAGCGACTCTCCACCAGCCAGGACGTCTTCTGGCTGTTTGAGATCGACTGGCCCGACGCCACGCGCGGCTATTCGACGCGGCCCATCGAATTGGGCGGCCTGGCTTACAAGCCGTGGATCACCGGCATTGAGCGGCGGGCGACCACGCCGAGCGATTCCCTTCCGCCGACGGAGATTCCGGGCGAACGCGCAACGATCCGTTTGCTCAACGTGGCCAACGACGCGGAAAGTTTGGAGATCCTTGCGCGCCGGCAAGAAGTCGAAGGCCGGCCGTGCCGTCTGCGCCTCTTCTTCCGCGACGCGGCGGGAGAAGCCGGACCCCAGGATCGGCTGGAAGTTCTTCGCGGCCGGGTCGGCGCCGTCCGGTTGGGAACGACCTGGGCCGAGATCGACGCCGACGACTTCGTGCGCGCCGCCGCGCAAGGCGCCATCGGCCGCCTCCTCGATCGCTCGCTCTTTCCCGCCCTGCCGGCGGACAGCGTCGGGGCCATGGCCCCGTGGATCTTCGGGCGGGCCGTGGGCGCGCCGTTGATCCCGCTGCGCGATGGGCCGACGACGCGCCTTCGCCAACAACTGAATCCGGAAGACGAAGTGGCGCGCGTCGATTCGCTCGACGGCTTCCCCCCGGCGGGCCTCCTGCAGGTGGGCGACGAGTTGATCCGCTACAGCGCCGTGGACGAGCCGGCGATTTCGTTCGGCAGTCTGACTTCGCCGCTGGAGCGCGCCCTCTCGACAGGCTCGAGGCAGGCCGGCATACATGGCGCGGGCACGCGGATCCGGCTTGTGCCCGAGGGCGGATTCGAGTTTCTCATCGCGGATCACCCGTGCCAGGGCGTGTCGGATCTGCGCGCCGACGGACAATGGGTCGATCCCGTCTCATACTCCCTCTCGATGGAGAACGTTGGCGGCGTCAACCTGCAAAAGGCGGCCTTCGCGCTATGGCCGACGCGGTTGATCGCCGAGGCCGGCCCGACGCGCCTCGCGCTAGGCGGCGCCGACGTGGAGGGGCGATGGGCGGTCGAGCCGGACAGCACGGCGCTCTCGCCGCTGGCGGCCGTCGACGCCGATCCGCTCGGCTCGTCGGCCGTGATCGCCGCGTCGAGCCGTCTTCTTACGCTTTCATTCCATCAGAGTTTGGAGCAGGGCGAGCGGAGCCACGGGCCGTTTCAAGGCGCGCGGCTGATGGTCCGGCACTGGGCCGACCGCGTGTGGGCGAGTTCAACGCAGGTGTACGCGCGAATTCGGAAGGGCGCCTTGAGCGTCGAGGCGTTGCTGCCGCGCCCGGAAGAGGAATCCGTCGCCACGTCGACCCCGGCCCACGCGCACGGCGATTCCATCCTCGACACGGTCGAAGACCTGCGGCTCCTGTTTGCCACCCCGGACAGCGTCGCCCCGGCGCCGTTCGATTCCGTGCAAGGCGAAGAGGACGACGGGGGCGCGCTGCAATGGCCCAACGCCGCGCGGGCTATCGACGGCTCGTTCGACACGGCGACGCCGAGTTACGGCGGGACGGCGACGCGCAATGAAACTCCGCTTGTTTTTCGCCTCCACCGCGCGCCGCAGTCGGACGCCGCGGGCGACCTGCGCGCCGCGGCGTTCCGCGTCCGCTGCCGCGCCGGCGACGGGCAGGCGCACGCCGTCCGTTTGACCTTGGAGCTTCCCGGGCTGGCTCGCGTCGTCGCCGAGGAGTCGGTGGGAGAAGATTTCGCCGTCGTCGCGGCCGAATGCCGCACGCCCAATCTCCAGTTTGCCCATTTGATCGACGAGGCCGCGGCGTTCACCTTGGAAGTCGTCGACGGCGCCCTGGTGGAAGTCGGCGAGGCGTGGCTGGACCTCGCCTGGCGGGCGCGCGTGGCCGGCCAAACCGAGCCGCTGCGCCAGCGTCGAACCGGCCAGGTGATCGAGGCGGCGCCGCTGGGCGTGTCGCTTCCGGTTTCCATGCAAACCTCGGAGGTCGACGCCGCCGCGCTGGCGAACGCCTTCGGCGGATGGGGCTTCTTCGGATCGGAGGAGGGATGGCCGCGCATCGAGATCGAGATGACCGGGCCGGGGGAATCGGCGCAACTCCACGTCGTCGAGCTGGCGTGGGCGATTGACTATCGGCCGCGCCGGGAGGCGCGCATGGCCACGCGCCTGACGGCGACGGTGGACGGACTGTCGGCGCAGGGGGGCCTGCTGGAGAACCCCGCCGACGTCGTCCGGTTTCTGCTGACGGACGCGCGGGCGGCGGGCGTCGAGGCGGCGCGCCTGGACGATGCCTCGTTCGCCGAAGCGCGCGTGCGGCTTGAGTCGCTGGGGTATCGGTTCGCGGCGCGGCTGGACCGGCGCGAGCGGATCGAACGCTTGCTGGCCGCCGCCCTGTTTGAATCGCGAACGGAACTGCGCGTGTCGGGCGATCGCGTGCGGCTGGCCCTGGCGCCGGCCGAGGTGGAGCGCGCGGACCGCGTGTTCGAGTTCGACGAGACGGTCCTGCTCGAATCGCAGATCGAACGGCGCCGCGGCGATGCGCGCGGCCTGACAAACGACCTTACGATTTTGTATGCGCCGGACTTCTCCAAGCCCCAGGGAGAGCAATATCGGCGCTCCTGGCGCGAGCGGCTGTCGCTGGGCGCGAATCCGCCCTGGGGGCGCGCGGCTCTGACCCTAGGCGCGCGATGGCTGGGCGAGGCCGATGTTTCGGCGGCGAAGGATCTCGTCGCGCTTCACCTGGCGCGGCGTTCGGACCGGCGATGGATCGCGACGGTGGCGACGCCTCCGCGGGCGATTCACCTGGACTGGGGCGATCCCGTCGCGCTGACGCACGAGCCAACGGGCCACGACGCGGCGCCGGGGCGCATTGTCGGCTGGACGATGCAAGAGCCGGCTCGCCTGGCGCTGGAGATCGAGTTGGAGGCGCAGGAGGCGATCTGCTGGGCCGTCGACGAATCGACGTTCCTGCAGCCGCGCGGCGCCGGCGCGCGCCTGGCGATCTTCGTCGGCGGCGCGCAAGTCGCGCGGCTGGAGTCGGGCGGACGCCTGGCCATCGCCGGCGAGGCGGTGGAACAGGCGTTGGGCGCGGTTCGGCTCGGCGCCGCCATCGAATACAACGCCGAAAGCGGGCGCCTCTATTTCGGCGCGGGCGCGAACGGCGTGTTCGAGGCCGGCTTCGCTCTCGACGCCGCGGGGAATCTGCTCCTGCGCGGCGAATTGGCGGAAGGACGGTGGCTGGAGTTGACGCCGCTCACCGCGTGCTGGCGCGCGGCGCTGGAATCGGTCGCGCCGGGAATCGCCGGCGCCGCGCCGTTGGCGGTCTACGACGCCGCCAGCCGCGAGTTGCGGTTGTTGGGGTTTGTTCAGGAAGGGCTGTGAGTTTGGAGCCACGGCGGGATTGTTCCTGTGGATCGCGGACCCGGCGTTCGCCGTCAAGACCAACTCGGTGGAGCTGGGCCGCGACGGGGCGTACGACGGGCGAGTCCGCATCGAGCGCGACGCCTCAGGCCGCATGACGTTCATCGACGACACGCTGACCTCGCCGGTGGCGCTCGGGTCGCTGGCCGAAGGCGTGGCGGCTCATGGGGCGCTGCGCGGGCTGCTCGACGACGATCATCCTCAATATCAGAACGCGGCTCGCCACGGCCTGGCGCACACGTCGTCGTTCGACGACGCGCTGCCGACCGGCCCCGACGCGCGGGGCAACACGACGCTCGGCGCGCACCTGCGCGACGGGCAGATTCATCTCAACCGCGCGGCGAATGAAACGGTGTCCGGCGCCTGGACGTTTTCGGGCACGCCGGAAATGCGCGCGGACTTGCGCCTGAGCGCCGCCGGCGAGGCCGGAACGGAGCGGTTGGTTTTTGAAAACGGATCGACGGACGCGCAGATGGCCTGGAACCCGTCGACCGGGCGGTTCGAATTCAACTTCCCGCTCTACGCCCCCGACGCCACGCTCCTGCACGCGACGATCGACCAGATGCAATTCAGCGGGCCGGTCGACGGCGGCGGCACGGCGTCGTTGGACAACTGGGCGCGCATCGCCGGCATTGACGCAGACCATCTGGTGGACCGCGCGGCCGCCGCGGACATCAGCGGGGCGTGGAACTTCCTGGCGCCGCCGCGGATGAGCGCCCTGGCCAGTCTCGCCGGGGCGGCGGTGGCGACGCTGGCGAACGACGACGCGACGTTTTACGGCGACGCGACGGTGAATGGAACGCTGGCCGGCCGCGCGGGGGCCAACCTCGGAACGGCCGCAAACGCGGGAGTCGGCAAGATCAACCTCGGCGCCGCGAGCGCGAACAAGGCGTACGTGACGGCGTGGAACGCGACGGGCGGCGAGCGCTCGCTGAGCGGCATGGGGGAGGAAATCTACCTCTACAATCCCCCGACGAATGGCTACTCGGCGCATACGGTGGACGTGAACACGAGGTTCCAGGGCGGGATGAACGGGCCTCACGTCGTCGAGGATGTCAATTGGCGGGTCTTCAACAACGGAAACCACCTGGGAAGCGTGATCGGAGTGCGCTCCCGGCTGGCCGGCTACCTGTACTCCGGGAACGGGCAGGACCCGACGCTGTGGGAGACGCGGGCGGGGGATTTTTCCATTATGATCGGCAGCAGCATCGAGGGGGCTCCCTCGATCGCGCAGGCGCGGTCGCTGTTCGCGTCGTTGCCGAGCATGCCGCGCTACGACCAGACCACCGGCTCGATCGCCAACGGGTACTGCGTGTATCTCGACGGTTCGACGGTCGAGAACGTGACCAATCCGTGGGGCCTGTATCAGGCGGGGGCGGCGGTTGCGAACTACTTCCAGGGGCCGGTGAGAACGGCGAATGAGGCGGGCTTGAAGGGGCTGCGAACGGATGGGGAGGTGGTGAATCTGGCGAAGATGGGGGGCGGCAACCTGGCGCACTTCGGCGGATCGCAAAACGCCGGGACGACGATCGATTCGGACGGCGTGGCGGCGGCGGCTTTCTTCCAGGAGGAGAAGTGGAAGTTCAAGAGCCGGGTGTTGTTGACGGCGGACGCCGTGCACGTGGACTGCCTGCACGCCAGCGCCGTGCGCGCGGTCGACGGCGCGGGCGCCACGTTCAACGGCGACGGCCAGGCCGAGTATTTCGGCGCCCTGGAGCTGCAAAGCGAGGTCCGCTACGAGCTGCCGCTGGAATGGAAGTACAACGCGATTTGCGGATTCGATTTCGCCCTTCATGGCGACGGTTTCTCCGACCTGGAGATTACGGCGTGGCTGAAGGAGTACTCGATGAACGGGCACGCCAAGTCGGTTGTGGCCGGCGGCTCGACGGGCGCCATCAACAGCGCCCCGACCACGGCGACGGTGGAGACCGCCGCGTATGCGTTGCAGCCGAATTGCGCGTATTACCTGGTGTTTAAGGTCAGCGGCGGCAGTTTTGCCCATGCGTATATCCCCGCGATAGGAGTGAAATACAAATGAGACGATGGACGCTGTGGACGCTGTGGACGACGTGGACGCTGTGGTCGGTGTGGTCGGCATGGATTGGGCTTGGCGCCTGGGCGGCGGAGACGCCGGGGGCGACGCCGCGGCCGGCCAAGACGCCGGCGGAGAGGCGGCCGCATACGACGGCCAGGGGAAACGGCCGGGTTTTCAGTTCCCGCAACGCCTCGTTTGCCTTTCTGCACCCGTTTCGCCTGGCGCTGTGGAACGGGGACGTGACGACGACCACGGTGGCGGACATGGACCGGGCGGCGCGGACGATGGCGGCGCAGTACGCCCAGGCGCTGCAGGCCGGCGACCGGACGCCGGCGCGGCAGTTGCAGGGGGGCGTGTATTCGCTGGCGCTTTACCGAATGGAGGCGGCGCGGCGGCTGGGGAGGCCGCTGGAGGAGGCGGCGGCGGAGTTGCGCCAGACCTGGGAGGCGATGCCCGAAATCAAGACGGCCCCGCCGATGTACAACCCGGCCGCGCGGGCCAATCTCCTGCGCTCCGCGGAGAAACGGGTGGACGATGACAAATGGCTTTCCACGGAAACCGCCTCGTTCAGCGGGGCGCAGCCGGACGGGATGCGTCTTGCGTATCTGAAGGGCCTTTCGCCGGCCGGCGCGCTGGTGGCCCGGGCGTATGAGAGCGGGCTGGACAGCGTGAGCGTGGAGGAGGTCGCCGAGCTGCTTGGGAAGACGGGCCTGGTTGGGGCGGACCATGCGGATCTGGCGGCGCTGTTGGCGGCCAAAACGGGGTCGGCGAGCGCGGCGGAGGCCCAAGCGGCCGCAACGGGGGAAACGCCGAAGAAGGCCTTCACGGCGGCGCTGGCGCGGCAGGGGGCCGCGGTCCGCGCGCAGCAGATCCTCAAGCGGTTGGACAAGCCGGAGGCGGCGGCGAGCATGGCGGAGGCGTGCGAGAAGGCGAAGAAGAAGATCGCCGATAGTCGATTGCCGATTGCCGATTGAGACAGGGGCATGGAATCCCGTCTTCCGACGGAATGCCGCAAGCCGTGTTGAAGCTGGCCATCGCGCATTCCGCCAACGAACCGCCTGAAGGCGGGACTCCATACTCCCTTTCTAAGAGGAGGATGAAATGGACGGACTGAGCGGGCAGATCCTGGCGCAGTGGGGCCTGGGGGCGCTGATTGGATTGGCCATGGCGGGGGCGTTTCTGAAGGCGTTCTTCTCGCTGATGGCGGACAATCGCAATATCCGGCAAGAGCTGGTGGACCGGCAAATGGAGCGCGAGGAGCGGTTCTTCCTGGGACTGCTGGATTGCATCAACAAGAACACGCAGATCCTCGAGCAACTGCAAGGGTCGCTGGAGAAGGCGGTGGCGATGCTCCTGGCGACGCGGGAAAAGGGAAATGAGGAGTGAGGGGGCGGGATCTGTCGGCGGCTGGACTTGATGGAGGCGGCGGAATTTGCTTGCGCGCGGGAGGCGGTTTGTCTTGGATTAGCCCCGTTCCCGGATTGAAGAATGGAGGGGGCCGCCCATGAAAATCGCGCTGGCCAATGACCACACGGGGTATGCGCTGAAGCTGGAGATCAAGGAGTGGCTGCTGGCGAAGGGCCACGCGGTCGAGGATTTCGGCGTCAACCAGGGCAGCCCGTCGGTTTCGTATTTCGATTACACCTTTCCGGCGGCGCAAGCGGTCGACGTGGGACGCTGCGAGCGCGGCATTCTGATCGACGGCGCGGGGTATCCGTCGGCGGCGCTGGCGGCTGTCCTTCCGAACGTGCGCCCGGCGGTGTGCCATGACGTGTTCAGCTGCCAGATCGCGCGGCAGCATACGGATTCGAACGTGCTGTGCCTGGGCGGCAAGGTGTTGGGCGGCGGGCTGGCGCTCGTGATCGTGGAGACCTTCCTGACTCTGGAATTCCTGACGAAATACGCGGACCGCGTCGAGAAAGCGCGCCGGATCAAACTGCGGCACATCCGAAGCGAGGCGCTGGCGCCGCGGCGGTCGCTGACGGTGCAGGACCTGCAGGAGGCGATCCGCTGCCGGCAGCCGATTGTGATCGATGAGAAGACGGTGCTGACGCCGGGGGTGTTGGACTTGGCAAACAACGCGGCGTTGCGGTGAAGGGATGGGACTCCTAGGACGTATACGACCTATGTGTCCTGTCGGACCTTTCGATTGGGGGAACCGGGCGATGCCGTTTCATCGAAGAGCATTCCTTGGCGCGGGCGCGGCGGCGGGGCTGGCGTCGCTGCTGGGGCCGCGGCTGTGGGCGGAGTTGAACGAGTCGGTCGCGGCGCCGAGCGGCCCATTGCCGAAGCGGCCGCTGGGGAAGACGGGCGAGCAGTTGTCGGTCCTCGGATTCGGCGGGATCGTGGCGATGGGCGGGACGCAACGGGAGGCGAACAATCGGGTGGCCGAGGCGATCGACCGCGGAGTCAACTACTTCGACGTCGCGCCGTCGTACGGGCAGGGCGAGGCCGAGGAGAAACTGGGGCCGGCGCTGGAGCCGTATCGCGACTGCGTGTTTCTGGCGTGCAAGACGGGGAAGCGCGACAAGGCGGGGGCGGAAGAGGAATTGGAGCGGTCGCTGCGGCGGATGCGGACGGACCATTTCGATTTGTACCAAATGCACAGCCTGACGGACGTGGAGGGCGACGTGCAGAAGGCGCTGGGGCCGGGCGGGGCGATGGAGACCTTCCTGAAAGCGCGCGAGAAGGGGCAGGTTCGCTTCCTGGGCTTTTCGGCGCATTCGGTCGAGGCGGCGCTCGCGGCGATGGAGAGCGGCTTGTTCGACACGATCCTGTATCCGGTGAATTTCGTCTGCCATTTCCAGAGCGATTTCGAGACGAAGCCGTTGAGGGAAGCCGAGCGGCGCGGGATGGGGCGGCTGGCGCTGAAGTCGATGGCGCGCACCAAGTGGCCGGAGGGGTCGGCCAAGGAGACGCGGCCATACCGGAAGTGCTGGTATGAGCCGCTGAGCGATCCGGCGGAGGCGGCGCTGGCGCTGCGCTGGACGCTGGGCCAGGGGGTGACGGCGGCGATTCCGCCGGGGGACGAGGGGCTGTATCGGGTGGCGCTCAATGTGGCGACGGTGGATAGGCCGCTGGAGGACAAGGAATTAAAGGCGGCGGAAAAGCTGGCGGCGGGGTTGGAGCCGATTTTTCCGCAGGCGCAAAAGAAGAAAAAGAAACAAGGAAATTAGCCGCAAAGAACGCAGAGAACGCAAGAGGCGCAACGAGACATGGATACACCTGCCCAGTCGAAAATGCGCGGCGCGGAGCGCGCGCCGAAGCGAACGAAGGCTTCGTTCTCGGCGGGGTATTATTTCCTGCTGGTGGCGCTGGGCGGGGCGGCGCTGCTGGTGCTGACAGACAACGTCGGGGCGTTCGCGCATTACATTTACAGCCCGTATTCGATTTCCATCCTGGTCGTCATTGGGGCGATGTACCTGCTGCAGAAGGGCGGGGACCGCTCGCGGATGTTCCGGCTGGAGCTGCGGGCGATGCGGCGGCGGCGGTTGGAGGATATTCAGTTTTTCCGCAAGGCGGAGCGCGACCTGGATTCGGTCGCCGAGTTGTTGGGAGGGCGAGGCCCGGGAGGCTCGGCGCCTTCGGCGCAGGACCTGCCGAAGGCGCGCGAGGCGTTGGAGAATCTGCTGGATCAGATTCGAAATAGAGAATGAAGGAATTAACCGCAAGGAACGCAAAGAATAGAAACTCGCTTGTTTTTCTTTGTGTTCTTTGCGTTCTTTGCGGCTACAAAGTGTTCACGCCCCCAGCGCCTTTTTGACCGCGGCGCTGACTTTCCCGCCGTCGACGGCTTTGCCGGTTTCCTTCAGTTTCTTCATCACCGCGCCCATGACGCGGCCGATGTCTTTGAGGGTCGCGGCGCCGGTGGCCGCTATGACTTCGGCCGCCGCGGCGGCGATTTCCTCTTCGGCGACTTCTTGCGGCAGGTACGAGCGAATGATCGCCAGTTCGCCTTCTTCCTTCTCGACGAGGTCGGCGCGTCCGCCCTGGCGAAACTGCTCGATGGCTTCGGTCCGCTGGCGCGACATGCGTTGAAGCGCCTGGACGATCACGTCGTCAGTCGGTTCGCCTTTGCCTTCCTTGGCGAGATTGAGGATCTCGGCGCGGATCAGGCGCAGCGCCGAGGTGCGCGCCGCGTCGCGGCTTTTCATGGATTCTTTCAGATCGTCGTTGATGCGGTTTTGGAGGGGCATTGGGGAGAGCCTTTCTTTGGGGGGCTAAAGGGCCATATGGACTGAGTGGACCCAATGGAGCGGCTGGACCTATAGACCCTGATCCGCGGGTGGGAAAGGCGGTCAGGTGTGGGGTTTGGTTTGCCGCGCGATGCGTTCGACCATGGCGTCGGTGGTGGTTTCGCCCAGGAGCGGCAGGAGGACGACCTTGCCGCCGTGGGATTCCACGATCTCGCGGCCGACGACCTCGTCGGCGCGCTGGGTCTTGCCTTTGACCAGAATGTCCGGGCGCAAGAGCGCAAGCAGGCGCTCGGGCGTCGGCTCGTCGAAAATGAGGATGTAGTCGACCGCGTCGAGCGAGGCGAGGATCGAGGCGCGCTCTTCTTCGTTCAAGACGGGGCGCGGGGGCGCCTTGATCGCGCGCACGCTGCGGTCGGAGTTGAGGGCCACGATGAGCGCGTCGCCCAGTTGGCGCGCCCGTTCGAGGAATTTGATGTGGCCGAGGTGCAGCAGATCGAAGCAGCCGTTGGTGAAGACGATGCGGCGGCCGGCGGCGCGCAGGGCTTCGACTTCGGCGCGCATTTGTTGGACCGAGCGCAATTTGTGGACGGGCCGCCCCGGCTCGAGCCAGGCCAGGAGTTCGGCGGGCTCGGTCGTGGCCGCGCCGAGTTTGCCGACGACGATGGCGCCGGCGGCGTTGCCGATGCGGGCGGCCTCGGCCACCGAGGCGCCGGCGGCGAGCGCGGCGGCCATGGCGGCGACAAAGGAGTCGCCGGCGCCGGTGACGTCGTAGACCGACCGGGCGCGCGCGGGGAAATGGGCCGGGGGCTTGCCGCGTTCGAAGACGGAGACGCCGAGCCCGCCGCGCGTGACCACGACTGCTCGACACTGCGCCGTCTTCTGGAGAGAGCGCGCCGCGGCGGCCAACGCGTCGTCGGAGCCGATCTTGAGCCCCGCGGCGGCGGCTTCCTTCTCGTTGGGCTTGAGGATGGTTGCGCCGCGGTATTTGCGGTAGTCGGCGCCCTTGGGATCGACGAGGGTCGGCTTGCCCGCCTGCTTCGCCAGGGAGAGCAGCATCTCGCACAAGCCCGGGGCCAACACGCCTTTGTCGTAGTCGGAGAAGACAACGACTTCGGCCGATGGCAGAACGTGGGCGAAGGCCTTGACGAGGCGCCGGGCGACGGCGGAGGGAAACGCGCTGTCGTCCTCGCGGTCGAGGCGGAGGAGTTGATGGCCCATGGACATGACACGGGTCTTGACCGTGGTGGGACGCGCGCGGTCGACAACCAGGCCGTTCGCGCCGACGCCGATGGCGCTCAGGAGCGAACGCAGTTCCGCGGCGGCGGCGTCGGCGCCGACGACGCCCACGAGCGCCGGGCGAGCGCCAAGGGCCGCGAGGTTCGCCACGACGTTGGCCGCCCCGCCGAGGCCGGAGGTTTGGTCGCGCAGGCGGACGACCGGCGCCGGGGCTTCGGGCGAGATACGGCTGACGTCGCCCCAGACGTAACGGTCGAGGATGATGTCGCCGACAACGAGGACGGCCCGGCCGCGAAAGCCGTGGACGATTGATTCCAGGCGTTCGGTCTGTTCGTGGAAGCCGGGCGTTGGAGATGGGCGGGCAGGCATCGGGAGGCTCCGCGGTCGGGCGCGTATGAAGCTGCGGGGATTGTCGGGAAGCAAGCGGGAACGGTCAACAGGGGAATAGAATGGCGGGGGGAAGGAATATAGCCAACACCCAATCGTCCTGCCCCTAATCGCCCTGCCTCTGGCGGCGCGAATACACAGAACCTGAAGAGGCAGGACGATTCGGGGCAGGACGATTGACCGAGTGAGCGAAGCATGTTCGACATTCTCCGCCATTTGGCGCAAGGTGTTGTTCCAGAGGAACGGCTATGCTGAGGCGATCGTTGCATTCCCTCGCCAGAGGCATGCCGACAGAACCAGGAGGAACGGCGAATGGACGCGATTGAAGCGGGGCGGAGGTTTTTGGAGGCGGGGCCGTGGGGCAATTGGCAGGGATTGGAGCGCGATCAACAGCGGGGAATCCCGGCGCCGCCGGTGGAGAAGCCGTGGCCGGCGGAGGCGAAGCTCGTCGACCTGGTCGCGCCGGAGGCGTTTCGGAGCGGGACGATGCCGTTGCGGGAGGCGATCGCCAAGCGGCGGAGCCGGCGGAAGTTTACGACAGCGCCGCTGACGTTGGAGGAGCTGTCGTTCCTGCTGTGGGCGACGCAGGGCGTGAAAGAGGTCGCGCCAGGAAGAGCGGCGAAGAAAGGGGCGGCGCCGTCGGCGGGAGTCGCGCTGAGGCGCACCGTGCCGTCGGGCGGGGCGCGGCACGCGTTCGAAACCTACCTGGCCATTCAGCGGGTGGAGGGGCTGGCGCCGGGGCTGTATCGCTATCTGTCCGTGGAACACCAATTGTGTTTGCTGCGCGAGGATGCGGGGATTGCGCGAAAGGCGGCGGAGGCGTGCTGCAAGCAGTCGTTCATCGGCGAGGCGGCGGTGGTGTTTCTGTGGACCGCGATTCCCTACCGCATGGAATGGCGATATGGCGTGCTTTCGCCGAAGGTCATCGCCGTGGACGCGGGGCACGTGTGCCAGAACCTGTATCTGGCGAGCGAGGCGATCGGGGCCGGGGCGTGCGCGATCGGCGCGTACCTGCAGGGCGAGGTGGACGCGCTGCTGGGCGTGGACGGGAAGGAGGAGTTGACGGTGTACATCGCGCCGGTGGGCAAGGTGAAAGAGGAATAGCCGATAGCCAATAGCCAATAGCCAATAGCACATTGCCGATTGCCGATTGCCGATTGCCAATAACTAACAGCAAAGGGCCGAACGCCGATTGAACCGAGAAGCGATTTGGGCTTCATCGTTCTCGCTTGAGGTTTCTCGTTGAACCACAAAAGGCAATGAGAGAGTCGACGGTTCTTGTGGCGTGGGCTGCCCGCCCGCGCATTGCCGGGCTGCGCATTGCCGGCCCGCGCGTGCAGAAATGGCGTCCACGTCGTCCATGCCGTCCATCTCGTCCATTGCCAGCCGCGCCCCGAACGCCGTTTATGGAAACAACTCGGGTTGGGCGGGGGCGGCCGGGCGCAGGGCGGAGCGGCGGGATTTGCGCAGGGCGCGCAGGAGGGATTGATAGTCGGAGGATGGGATGGCGCCGGATTCGTCGAGGCGCAAGGGCCGAACGCCGGCGGGGAAAAGAACGGCGGGGCTTTGAGTTGAGCGGCCAGGGGCGCGGAGGGCGAATGTCCAGGCGGGCCGGCGGCGGCGCTGGGCTTCGCGCACGGTGTGGCGCGTGCCGTCGCTGTCGGGGGCCATTTCGCCGGCGATGAGGCCGTCGGCGCATTGGGCGATCAGGGCGTTGCGGCGCACGGCGAGCGAGGCCGTCCAGGGCGCGGTCGGAATCCACGGCGAGAGGAGCAGGAGGCGTCCGGCGTCGAGCGCGCCGGCCATTTCGCCGGGAAGATCGACGGCGAGGATGCCCTGGGGCAGGAAGGCGGCGGTGGCGCCCCCGGCGTCGAGCGCGCCTTCGTGGGCGGCGCGGTCCACTCCGCGGGCCAATCCGCTGACGGCCAGCCAGCCGTCGCGCGCCAGACGCGCGGCCAGGTCGCGCGTGGCGCGGCGCGCCGGAGCGGTCGGGTCGGTTCGCCCAGAGAAGCCGACGGTGGGCAAGGCGTCGAGGAGCGCAAGATCGCCGCGCCAGAAGAGGACGGGCGGCGGCGGGTCGCAGGGATCGTTTGTCAATCGCTGGGGAAAGGCGGGATCGTCGGCGCCGAGCCAGCGAACGCCGGAGGAGTCGAGCCGGCGGCGCAATGGTTCGACGGAGCGGATCGGGGGAATGTCCAGGGCATGTGCGATTCGCTCGCCGCCGCGGGCGCGCCAGAAGGAAGTCCGTTCGGCGGGATGGAGGGCGAAGAAGTCTTCGAGCGGCATGCTTTCGGCATCGAGGGCGCGGCGCAACAGGGCGGCGCCTTTGGGGCCCAGTCCGCGGGTCAGGGCGAGTCGCAGCCAGGCGAGGGGGCGGTCGGGCGAGGGCGAGTCAGATGGCACGTAGGGACCTCAAGGACGAAAAGGCTTAAGGACAAAAACCCCCCGCCGTTCTGGCGGCGCCAACGGGAATGTAACAGCGGGGAAAGAGAGTGGCAAGCAGCGCTGGCGGTTTGTAGCGCTTGCTGTCTAGCCAACAACGGCGCTACTTTCCCCGTTGACCCGCGGGGACGGCGAGGGGAAGCTGGAGGAGGTGGAAAGGCGCGGGGAAGATGATCGCCATCGTCGATTACGGCATGGGCAATTTGCGCAGCGTGGAGAAGGCGTTGCAGCGTCTGGGGTTCGACGCGCGCATCTCCTCCGACCCCCGGGCGATTGAGCGGGCCGAACGGGTCGTGCTGCCGGGGGTCGGCGCGTTTGGCGACGGGATCGAGGGCCTGCGCAGCCGCGGGCTGATCGACGTGGTCAAGGAGGCCGCGCGGAGCGGCCGCCCGTTCCTGGGGATTTGCGTGGGGTTGCAGTTGCTGTTCGATTCGAGCGAGGAGTCGCCGGGGGCGCCGGGGCTGGGCGTGATCGCGGGCGAGGTGCGTCGCTTTCGCGTGAATCTGAAGGTCCCGCACATGGGCTGGAACAAGTTGGAGGTCCGGCCGGGCAGCCGCCTGCTGGGGGCGCTGCCGCCGGAGCCGTACGTGTATTTCGTGCATTCCTACGCGGTCTATCCCGACGACGCGGGGGTGGTTGCGGCCGAGGCCGAGTATGGCGGGCGGTTCACGGCGGCGATCGAGCGCGGCAATCTGTTCGCCACCCAGTTCCACCCGGAGAAGAGCCAATCGGTCGGGTTGGGGATTTTGAAGACGTTCGGCGAGTTGGGGTGAATGGAAGTTTTTTGTTGCACAAGCGCCGCTCCACTCCTTAAGGTTACGCGACATTGGCGCCGTTTGTCTCGTGCGGACGGCGCGTGAAGGTTAGTCCCGCGATTCCCGATGGATATTTGGCATCGCGCGCCGCGCGCGGAGCGTCGTCGCGGCGCGCTTCTCGAAGGAGCCGAGCATGGCGCGAGCAACCGCGTTTCGCCACCTGACGGCCGCGGCGTTGGTGGCCGCCGCGTTGACGTGGGCCGGGGCTTCGCCGGTGGACGCGAAGGAAGGCCCGGGGTATGCCCGTTCCAAGACGGCCAAGATGACGCGGAAATTCTGGCGCGGCGTGGGCAACGTCTGTTTTGGGTGGGCCGAGATTCCCCGCAGCGTGTTTCGGAAGTGTTACGACACGGACGTGTGTTCGGGCGTCATTTTCGGGTTCGGCGAGGGCACGAAGCTGGCGCTGAAACGCATGGGCGTGGGGGCGTGGGAGGCGGCGACGTTCTATTCGCCCGGCCACCGCGACTACCAGCCGTACATCCAACCGGAATTTCCGTTGATGGACGATCAGGACTGACTCTCGCCCGGAATCCCTCAGGAGGTCGTGCATGAAGATCCAGTGGACAGCCCTGTTGGCCGGCGTGGCGGCGGCGGGGGTGCTTGCCGCGGCGGCGACGGCGAGTTACGCCGACGACGTTTCGCGCAACGCCTCCGACTCGGGCAAGATGTTCGACAAGCTGGGACGCGGGATCGTCAACACGCTGACCGGCTTCGTCGAGGTGCCGAAGAACATGGCCCGCGAGTGGCGGCGCACCGATCCGTTCACGGGCTGCATCGTCGGGTTCATCAAAGGCGTGGGCTGGGGCTGGGGCCGCACCTGGACCGGCATTTACGACGTGGTGACCTTCCCACTGCCGATTCCGGAGGGCTACGTGCCGCTGATGGAGCCGGAGTTTGTGCTGACGGACATCTGGGGCGAGCCGATCCCGGAATTCACCGAGATGCCCGAATGGTCGCCGGGCACGAGGGGCAAACAGCCGTAGGGCGCCCGGCGAAAGTTATTCCTTCGTTTTCCCAAGACGCGCGGGCGGCCGTGGGGCGGTCGCCCGCGTTGGTTTTTGCGCGGTTTTTGTAGGGACGTGTTTCGCGCGGCGCTAAGGCTTGAGCTGTCTTCCGCGAGGGCAAGCCTGTGCCGCGAGCGCCGTTCAACTATCGGCGCTTTCCATCGCCTGCAACAGGTCCTTCAGCGGGAACGGCTTGGCGAGCACGAGCGCGGCTCCCAGTTC
>JAPLSS010000758.1 GCA_026398515.1 Candidatus Sumerlaeota bacterium
ATGGCCGACGGGGGAATGCCGGCCAGTTGCGCCGCGTAGATGCCGTAGGAGCGGTCGGTCGGTCCCGGCACGATCTTATAGAGGAAGACCACGCGGTCCGCTTCCTCCAGCACGGCGACGTTGTAGTTGCGCACGCGCTCCAGCAGGTTCTCCAAGTCGGTCAACTCGTGATAGTGCGTGGCGAAAAGCGTCTTCGGCCGGCAGTTCTTGCGATTGTGCAGATACTCGATGACCGCCCACGCGATGGACAAGCCGTCGTAGGTCGAGGTCCCGCGTCCGATCTCGTCGAGGATCACCAGGCTGTCGCTCGTCGCGTTGTTCAGGATGTTGGCGGTCTCGCTCATCTCGACGAGGAACGTCGATTGCCCCTTGGCCAGCCGGTCCATCGCCCCGACGCGGGTGAAGATACGGTCGACCAGGGCGATCCGCGCCGACTTGGCCGGCACGAACGAGCCGATGTGCGCCATCAGCGTGATCAGCGCCACCTGCCGGATGTACGTCGACTTGCCCGCCATGTTCGGCCCGGTGATCAGCAGGATCTGATTGGCGCCGCCGTCGAGCAGCGCGTCGTTGGGCACGAACGGCTCGCCTAGGCGCAACGTCTCCAGCACCGGGTGGCGGCCCTCGTGGATTTCGATCGCGCCATCGTCGGCGATTTGCGGCCGCGCGTAGCCGCCCGCCACCGCCGCCTCGGCCAGCGCCGCGAGGCAATCCAACTGCGCCAGCGCCTCGCCCAGGCGCTGGAGAGAGGCGATTTGCCGCTCGACCTCGGGCGGCGCGAGATGGCGGTAGGAGTTGGTGACCTCAATATAATAGCCAAAAACCTTGTTGTATCCGATCTTGAGGTTCGGGATGCCCGTGCGTTCGATCTCGCGCTGGCGCATGCGCTGAATCCAGCCCTTGCTGTCGCGCGTGATCGAACGCAGTTCGTCGAGCTCGGGGTTGAACCCGTCGCGAATCAACCCGCCCTCGCGCACCAGGATCGGCGGCTCGTCGACCAGCGCGGTTTGCAGCGTCTGGCGCAACGCCTCGGCGGCGCTTGCGCCGCCTGTCGCCTCGGCGGCGCTTGCGCCGCCCGTCGTTTCGTGCGGGTCCATCTCCCGGGCCACCCGCGCCAGGAGAGCCGAGCGCGCCCCGGCGAGCGCCGCGGCGATCTCCGGCGCGCGCTCCAGCGTCAAGCGCAGGCAGACCAGATCGCGGGCGTTGGCCGAACGGCAGGAGACGCGCCCGAGAATGCGCTCCAGGTCGTAGATCCGCCCGAGGGCCTCGTTCAACCGCCCGCGCAACCCGACCTCGTTGTAGATTTCTTCCACTGCGTCGAGCCGCTCTTCGATCGCGCGCCTGTCCTTGAGCGGCTGGAGAATCCATTGGCGCAGGAGGCGCCCGCCCATCGCGCTGGCGGCGCGGTCGAGCACGCCGAGGAGCGTCCCCTGCTTCCCGCCTCCGTGCAGCGCTTCGACGAGCTCCAAACTGCGCTGCGTCGTATAGTCGAGGATCATGTAATCGGCGGCTTCATAGACGCGCAGCCGATTGATGTGCGCCAGGGCCTGCATCTGCGTTTCGCGCAGGTAACGCACAATCGCGCCCGCCGCCGAGACCCCGCACTTCCGGCCCTCGGCGCCGAAGCCCGCGAGGTCGTGCACCCCGAGCTGCTCTTCAACCAATTTGCGCGCCCGCTCGGGCTGGAAATACTCCTTGTCCAGCGGCGCCAGCGTCGCCCCCAGCTCGGGGTCGACCAACGCGCGCGCCTCGGCTTCCAGGTCCGCGGGCACGAGCAGTTCGGCCGGCCGCAGGCGGCAGATCTCCGTGCGCAACGCCGCCGCCGCGCGCTCGCCGGCGAACTCGGTCAGGCCGAAGACGCCGGTTGAGAGGTCGCACAGCGCCACGCCCCACTGTTGTCCCATGCGGCAGACCGCCGCCAGGTAGTTGTTCGCCTTCTCGTCGAGGAGCGAGGCTTCGATGATCGTGCCCGGGGTGACCACGCGCACCACCTCACGGCGCACCACGCCCTTGGCCAGCTTCGGGTCCTCGACCTGCTCGGCGATGGCGACCTTGACCCCGGCCTGCACCAGTTTGGCCAGGTAGCCGTCGAGCGCGTGCCAGGGGATGCCGGCCAGCGGCATCGGCTCGCCGTTCTTCTGCCCGCGTTTGGTGAGCGCGATGTCGAGGAGTTGCGCCGCGCGCTTGGCGTCGTCGTTGAACGTCTCGTAGAAATCCCCCATGCGATACAGGAGCAGGTGGTCGGGATACCGCGCCTTGATAAGGTTGTACTGGCGCACCATGGGGGTCAGTTGGTCTTTGCCCATCGTCGCGAAACACCGGGTCGATTTGGAAACGGTCCACTCTCGTCGAAGGAGCCGCGGCTGTCCAGCCGTATGTAGCGCCGGCTGTACGTGGCGCAGGCTTCCCAGCCTGCGTTCTTGGGCATAACGCGGCGGTTCGAACATGCGCAGCCTGGAAAGCCTGCGCCACTCACAGGCCGAAAAGCCTGCGCCACACTTGACACCGTCCGCCGGCCCGCCAACAATCGCCACATCCCTGGGATGGACCGGATGACGCGATGAACCCCGCCGAACGGGCCCGCATTTCCCGCCTGCTGCTGGACGCGGTGTCGCGCAGCTTCGCGCTGGCCATTCCGTTGCTCGACGGCGCCAAACTGGCCGAAGTGGAGAACCAGTATCTCCTCGACCGGCTGTTGGACACGGTCGAAGACTCGGATCACTCGCTCGAGGACAAGCGCCGGCTAATGGGCGGGTTCGTCCAGGCGTTGCGCGACGAATCGTCCTCGGGCCTGGCCGCCTTGCTGGCCGCGCTGCGCGAGCGGACGATCAACGAGCACGACAAGACGCTCATCGATCAATTCGACGCGGTCTTCGAAACGTTCCTTTCCTTCCCCGAAGCGGTCCGCGCCATCGCTGTCGAGCAGCTCGTCGAAATGGGCGAGGGAATGCTGGAGTTTCGCGAACGGCCGGTTCTTACGTTCGACGATCTCGATGAGTATTGTTACTATGTCGCCGGCACGGTGGGCGTGTATCTTACCCGACTTGTAGAGATCAAAGACAACGTGGCGCTCCGCCGCGACCACGCCGTGCAATTCGGAAGATACCTTCAGAAAGTGAATATCATAAAGGACTTCTATAAAGACTATCTTGAAGGAAGGCTCTTTTGGCCGTGTGAGTTGTTCGATCATGCATCGCCGGAAGATATAATCAACCACAAATCGGATCGCGGGGAGAGAATGCGCATTCTTGACGCGATGACCGCTTCGGCGAAGCAGGAAGAGTCGGCCACCTTCGAATACATCAAGGCCATCCCCGCGCATCTCAGGAATTACCGCAGTTTCTGCTTGATTCCGGCGCTCATGGCCCGCGAGACCCTGAAGCGCATGGAGGGGAATGACGGCGTATTCTTCCGCGAAGAGGGGGTTAAGATCCCGCGCGCGCTCGTCATGGCCATCGTCGCCAAGGATCAAACCGGATATTACACAAACGCTCAGATAGATAAGTATCTGGATACCAGTTTGGAGTGACGGCTTAAGCCGTTGCAATGAATACCGCCTAAAGGCGTCACTACGAACAAGGGAGCGATTGCATGCGAACGATGAACCTACTTGCTCTTGCGTCAATGTCATGTGTTGCATCGGTGTCCGCGGAAGAGGTTGCCCCACGAGCGTTCGCGCCGGCGAAGGTGGGGCAAGTCGCGGAATTCGCCCTCCCCGCGCCGACGAACGCTGACAATCCCTACGATCCCGCCGTCGCCGCGCTGGACGCGGAGTTCCTCGCGCCCTCCGGCAAGCGCATCGTCACATCAGGCTTTTTCATGATCCCACAGAAACCCGTGACCGAACCACCCAAGGCGCCGATCGTCGCGCGTCTGCGAATCTACTTCAGCGCGCAGGAACTGCCCGCCGGCGGACCGGTCGAACTCCTGTTCGACGACGTGCGGCTCGTCGACTCCGGGAAACGGGAGAGCGTCCTCGTCGACGATTGCGAGTCGGATCCGTCATGGAAGAGCCAGGGCGCGGAGATCGCCGCCGAGACCGGCCAGGCGCATTCCGGTCGGCAATCCTTGCGTGTTGCCGTGCAGAAGTCGGAAGGCAAGTCCTGGCCGGGCTTCGACCGAACCATTGCAAACGAGGATTGGTCGCGATTCGACGAACTGCGCTTCTGGCTGTATCCGGCGACGGCGTTGCGCCCGAACACGCTCGGCGTCGAGTGTTACACCATCGACGGGCAGAAGATCCAGAAGTCGGTCGACCTGGGCCTCTTCCGAACGGGGGAGTGGAAGGAAGTCGTCTGGCGCCTCCCCATTCCCCAGGAAACGCAGCGATTCGAGCCGGCGGGCGCCCCGCAATGGCGCGCGCGGCTCATGCCCCAGGAAGCCGGCGCGTGGAAGGCGCGTTTCACGTACCGCGACAATACTGGCGAGAAAGCATGGGACCTGCCGTTCAATGTCGCCGAGGGCCAGACCGACGGCTTCGTCCGCGTCAGCCCGCGCGATAAACGCTACCTGGAGTTCGATTCCGGCAAACCGTTCTTCCCGGTCGGCATGAATCTCCTCGGGAAGGACTTGGTCCTCTATCGGCGCTACGTGGAGCCGCTCGCGCGGAATGGCGGCAATTACGTCCGCATTTGGTTGTCCATGAACAATCTCGGCTTCGAACTGGAGCCGAGTCGATACGCGCAGGACCGCGCGGCGCAGTTGGACGCGCTGTTCGATTACTTCCGCGAGCGCGGCGTCTACACGATGGTTTGCCTGAACGATTTCCGCGAAGTGGGCACGTTCGGCCAAGGCTCCTACTGGGACAAGTCGGTGTTCAACGCCGCCGTCGGCGGCCCTTGCGCGCGGCCCGAAGACGTCTTTACCAATCCGGCGGCGATCCAACTATACGAACGCAAGCTGCGCTACGCCGTGGCGCGCTGGGGCGCATCGCCCGCGGTGATGGCCTGGGAGTTTTTCAACGAGTTCAACTACACCGAAGCGTGGAAGGCGAACCCGCAAGCCGCGCGCGACTGGCACGCAAAGATGGGCGCGTGCCTGCGATCCATCGATCCGTACGGACACCTCATCACCAGCAGTTTCAGCGGCCTGGAGGATGATGCTTTGTGGACGCTGCCGGTCATGGACATCGTTCAGCGCCATTTCTACCTCCAGGCGGGCCGGTCGTTCACGGATTACGCGACCGCGGCGATTGCGTTCCTGGCGCCGCACGGGAAGCCGGCGCTCATCGGCGAGTTCGGCCGGAAGAAGAACGAACACGCCGACGCCGACGCGACGGGCGTCAGTCTGCACGACGGCCTGTGGGCGTCGGCGTTGTCCGGCGGCTGCGGCGCGGCGGCGACGTGGTGGTGGCAATGGCTGGAGCAATACAACCTGTGGAGTCAGTTTGCGCGCCTCCAGGAATTCCTCCAGGGCGTCGACTGGCCCGCCGAGCAGTTCGCCGCGCTGGAGGCCGATCTCGCCGCCCAGCCCGATCCGAAGAACGGCTTCGGCCCGCTGCGGATCGCGCCCGTCAAAGGCTCGTTCAAGCCCGCGCCGTTCAACCAGCCGGTGGAGGTCGCGCTGGGGTCGGACGGCAAGCCCGACCATCCGGAGTTGCTCGCCGCCCATTTGCACGGGCTGCGCAACCACAAGGAGTATCACAACCCGGTCACGTTCCACGCCGACTACGAGCGCGCGGGCGAATTCGCCGTCTTTGTCACGCAGGTCTCGCAGTCCGGCGGCGCGGGGCTGACGATCTCGATCGACGGCGAACCGCGCCTGCAAAAGGATTTCCCGCTCGACCCGAAAGACCCCGCGGCGGCCGTCAAGACAACCGCGGAGTATGCGGGGCGCTATGCCGTGCCCGTGGCGCCGGGCCGGCACGCCATTCGCGTGGAGAACACGGGGAAAGACTGGCTGGTCGTCGGCCACTACGAGCTGGAGGGCGTGCGCGCGAGGCCGCCGCTGCGCCTGGTGGGGCTGCGCGGGCGGACGACGGCGCTCGTCTGGCTGCGCAACACGGCCAACCCGTGGGACAAGGCGATTCTCTCGCAGCCGGACGTGACGCTGCGCAACGTGTCGGCCACGTTGCGCGGCTTGCCGGCGGGGCGCTGGCGCATCCGCCCGTTCGATCCATGGACGGGCCAGTGGGGGGCGGCCTCCGAAGCCGCCGTCGCCGCGGATGGTCGGTTGGCATTGTCGGCGGGCGAGTTGGCCACGGATGCCGCTTGGCGGCTGGAGAGGAAATAGGGAGTGGCACAGGCAGTCGTGTCCGCGCGCTTCTGCGTCCAGAAGGGAATGAGAGGCTTCCGCGGAACATGTGTCGCAGAGGAAGACGCGTGGATGACCTCCATCGGCCCCATGCTGGAGAAATACCAGCACATCTGCGCGAATCCCAAGGGCCAGGAGCGCGAGTCAGTCGACGCCTTGCACAAGTGGATTCAGCCGTTGCGGTGGAGCGACTGAAAGGCAAACAGCTGAGGGTTGAACGGCTGAAGCCGTCGCTACGAACTCAATTCTGGTTTTTATCCCCACTGGCGTACAGCGCGGCATAATCCGCCAGAACTTGCTGAACCGCGGCGTCGGAACTGAGCACGTCCTCCTCATAGATCTCATACCACGCCGGGCGGTCATTCCAGGCCTTGTCCAGCGCGTCGCGCAGGTTCGTGGCGGGATCGCTCTGGCCCATGCGCTTGTTCGGATCGTTCACCGCGGACCAGCCCATCTGATAGGCGATGTCGCATCCCGTCGTTCGTTTCAGGTTGGCCAGCAGGGCGCTGAAGTCCTGCCATTTCCGTTCGCTCGCTTTGGCCCGCGCCTCGCCGTAGCGCGACCACTTGGCTCCGCCAACCAACCCGTTGTTCTGGGCGATGAACCGCTCCGGCCCCACCTGCTGGCAGGTCGACTCCAGCAGGATCTCGCGCAGGGGGCGGTCGGTCTTGTCGTCAAACGGGAGGAACGCGTTCTGCCCCATCATCAGCGCGAGCCGCTTGGACGGGAACGACTCCAGGAACGCGTCGACGATCTTCTTGTGCGCTTCCTGGAGCGACGAGCGGTCGCACCCCAGCGAGACGAGCAGGTCGCGCCCTTCCTCGGCGTTGCCCCCCATATCCAGCCGCCCATATTCCCCCGTCGAGGCGTTCATCCCGGTGATTTTGACGGCGCTGAGGAGCGGCTCCTTGGCCACATGCTCTCCGGCGGCGCGAATCATCCCCAGCCAAGCCTCCAGGTAGATGGGATCGGTGGGAACGGGGGCCTTGCTCTTGGTCTCGCCCCCGCGCGCGTCGACGGGATAACTGCGAGCGCCCTTGGCATAGACCCACTCCGGCGCGCTGATCCCGGGGTTGATATGAATGGAAAGGGCCTTGCCCGTCTTGCGGACGAGGGCCAGCGCCTTGTCCAGCGCGGTCCAGTCGTATTGCCCCTCGGACGGCTCCAGCGTCTTCCAGTGGATCCTTGAGGCGAACCCGACGATGGAAGGATTCGCCACCGCCTTCTCATCCGTGTCGGTCCGGAAGTTGCCCAGCACGTACAACCCGCGCCGGAGCGATTCGTCCTGGCCCCCCTGCGCGCGATTCGCCGCCACGAGAAGAGCCAGTGCGGCAGCCCCGGCGACAACCAGTGAGTTGGATCTCATGAAAGCGTCTCTCCTGTCCGCGATCCATCGTCGACGATTGCGCATCCTATTGCGCGATTGTCGGGCCGGCGCCAGACCTTTTCCGCGCGGCGCCGGCGCATCCCGCCGCCGCGGCCCTTGACAACGCGGGAGGCGGACAGGTTGACTTGCATGGGGAAATCCCAAGGCGAAAACCCCGAGAAGGAGGACAATGGCTATGAATGAGATGTTTTGCACGGTCAGGCGATGGGCGATCGGCCCGTTTACGTTGATGGCGATTCTGCTTCCGTTCCACAGCGAAGCCGCCGCGGCGCAGGCGCAGGCCAAGGCGGCGTCGCAGCCGGCCTCGAAGGGAGCCGCGCGGGCGAAATCGAAAGCCGGGCCGCGGGCCGCGGCGACCACTAACAATCCGAATTTCCAGAAGCGCTCGTTCACGGGGAAGGATGGCGAGACGCTGGAGTACTGGCTGATGACGCCCAAGGACTACGATCCGAAGGAGAAGTATCCGCTTCTGTTGGCGCTTCACGGCTCCGGCGGCACGACCCAAGCGCCGAGCGCGCTGGGGACCGACGAGATGCGCGAGAAACACCGCTGGTTCGTCATGGCGCCCAAAGCCCCGGAGGGCTGGTCGTGGGCAAGTGCGCGCCTGTTCAGCGAACGCATCAGGGAGCTTAAGCCGCGCTTGCCGCTGGTGTTCGAGGCCATGGACGCGTTGGAGAAAGAATTCTCGATCGACCCCCGGCGCCTGTACGTGACCGGCCAGTCGATGGGGGGCGTGGGAACCTATGGCGCGCTCGCGGCGCATCCCGACTGGTTCGCCGCCGCGGCGCCGGTCTGCGGCGCGTGGGACGTGGAGGACGCGCCGAAATTCGCCGGCGCGCCGATCTGGATCTTCCATGGCGGCGCCGATCCCACCGTGCCGGTCGACTTCTCGCGCAACATGGTCGAGGCGCTGAAGAAGGCCGGCGCCTCGCCTCGCTACACCGAGTTCCCCGGCGTCGGACACAACAGCTGGCTCAACGCCTATGCCATGCCGGAGTTATGGGACTGGATGGAGGCCCAGCGCCTGGCGGCCCCGGCCGGCGCGCCGGCGAAATAGGCGAAGGCCCCGGCGCCGCGGTCCTTGCTTTTCCGCCGCGTCGGCTGTCGCCGTTCGCTCACGGCGTTTCTCCGGCCGTCGCTTCGGCGGGGTTCATTTCCAGGAACAGCTGGTGGGCGGCATTCCAAAGCGCATTCCGCGAAGACATTTCCGGAATATATCCCCACCAGAACCCGCCCAGAATGCTGTTCTCGTAGCCGGCGGCGGCGGCGTAATGCCAGCGGAGAAACTCCGGGCGCGTATCCTCCGGCGCCGCCGCTGCATTGCCCCACCACCAGACGCGATCCGTTCGAGGCAGCCAATAGTCCAATTCCCCAACGCCGATCTTCCCGTCGGGGAAGGCGTTCTGGAGGCGAGTCATGAGTTCATCAAAACACACGGGGCCCAGGGGGTACCCTTCGGGATACATGCTGACCAGCCAGAGATCGACGTTGCGCGTCAGAACGGCCGAAGAACGCGCCGCGTGATTGATATAATCAAAGGTGGTATAGGCGCCGTTGCCTTTCTTGCCGTATCCCGTTCCGAGTTGCCAGAAGAGAACCACGGCGATCCGCGACGCGGGGGCATTGCGCTTGATGTAGTCCGCGGCGTATTCCATCTTCTCGATCATCTGGGGAAACGGCTCCATGTTGACTTCGTTTCCGATTTCATAAGCGTCAACCTTGTCTCCGAAGGCGTCGACGTAGTCCCTGACCCGCTGGTTCGACTGGTCGAGCGACGTTTTCTTATTGTCCACCGAATCGAGAATCTGAAGGAGGATATGAATCCGGCGCGATCGGGCTTCGGCGATGATCGGTTGATAATAAGACGGCTTGTTCCGCTTGTCGCAGACCAGGCGAATCCATCCTTTGTCCGACGGGGCGACCAGCTCCTGAATGGGAAGAAGATATTTCGCGTTGTCTTTCGCGACGCGGTCGATCGTGAATCCCCAGCACAGGCCCTGTCCGCCAATGGCGCGCGAACGCTGAACGCCGTAGTCCCGCAGGAGAAGGTTGTACGCCTGCAGGAAGCGGTCCAGGGCAACTTGGCCGCACTTCCCCTTGTCCGAATCCGATGGCGCCGCGTCCGCCTGCCGCAGCAACGATTCGCCTTCCGAACGCAGCGTCGCAAACGCGGCGCTTTGCGCGTAGTCCGGCCTGGCCTTCAGCGCGTCGCCGAGTCGTCTCCGAGTATCCTTGGCCGCCTGCAGGTTGAAGAGGATTGACGCGTCGGACTCCCACCCTTTCCCCTCATTGTCCAGAAGCAGGTTGTTGTATCCCGTGTTTTCCGTCGGCCAGGCGACGCTGAGAAGGCAACGGCCCTTCGCCTCGAACGCCAGGTTGCCGCCGATCGCGTGGAGCGGCTGCATGGCCAGGCAGTCGTAGCTGTCCGCCTGCAACAGGCAATCCGTATCCCACCCCTTGTGGAGCGCGCAGTTGGAGACGGCCTTGAACCGCGCGAAATCGCACGAGGCGCCCTCGCCGTTCTCATCGAACGCCTGGAGCGTGACGGTTCCCGCGCGCGCCGCGCAAACCGTCGCCGCCTCGACCATCGCGAGGGCCAGCAGCCAGCGTTTCGGACATGTCATCTTGGAGCCCGCCGTGTAAAGATGATGCGTTGGCAACACGTGTCATATTCCAGGATCTAAGTACGCCCATTGCAAAATATGGTCACGAATTTCCGTATTCCCAAAGGGGAATGATATGAATAGCCGTGGGCGTCAGCCCACGGACACGCGCCCGCCGAGGTCTCGACCCTGGAGGGGTCGAATAAGGCCGTTCGCCGCATTGTTCGACCCCTTCAGGGTCGGTTTCGTTGTTGGTCGCTGTTCCGCGGGCTGGCGCCCACGGCTATTCATATTCAACCCCTTGCGGGGTTACAAAACCAAACCTCAGTGTCGGCCAAATCGCTTTTCCCTAAAACACATGACCGAACTTTCCACCACGAGTACTAGGTTTTTGCCTTGGACTCCCACAGGGCGTCACGCGCCGTATTCCGTGCGCGCGATGATCTCGTCCTGCAACTTGCGATCGAGATTGCGAAAGTACTCGGAGTAGCCCGCCACGCGGACGATCAGGTTGCGGTGGCGGTCGGGATGCTCCTGAGCCTCCAGCAGGGTTTCGCGATCGACGAACGTCAGTTGCGTCTGGCAGCCGCCCTTCTCGATGTAGGTCTTCAGAAGCGCCTTCAGATTCGCGCCGCCAGTCTTTCCGGGCACAAGCCCCGGGCTCAGCCGCATGTTGAACGCGCAGGCGCCGCTCATCCGATGGTGCCCCAGGGACGTCACCGAGTGAATGAGCGCCGTCGGGCCGCGGCTGTCCTTGCCGGGGCTGGGCCCGATGCCGTTGCTGACCGTTTCGCCCTTCCGCCGTCCGTTGGCCGTCGCCAGCACGCCTTCGCCCTGGCTGACGTGTCCGGTGTAGCTGAACATGACGGTGACGAAGGGGCCGGCGACGGAGCCGTCGTTGCAGCCGTGGACGGCGTCGGTGTAGGCGGCGAAGACGCGCTGGGCGATCGAGTCCACCTCGGGGTCGTCGTTGCCGAAGCACGGCATGCGCCGCTCGATTTCCGTGCGCAGCGCCTCGTGGCCTTGAAAGTCGTTCTTCAGAATCTCCCACAGCTCGGAAAGGCGCAGACGCTTCTCGTCGAACACGAGCTTCTTGATCGCCGCCAGCGAATCGGCGACGGTGGCGATGCCGGAGCTGCTCACGGGCCGGATCGGCGGGAAACGGCTTCCGCCCTGATACATGTCAAGGCCCCGCTCCAAGCAATCGTCGATCAGGGCCGATCCGAAGGGGTCGAGGCGATGACTGTCCCCCCGCCGTTCTTGCTCCCGGACGCTCTCCAGGTTGCGCCGGGCCGCGTCCTGAATCTGCGCGATGTAGGCGTCGAGGAACTGCTCGAAGGTGTCGAAGGAATCAAGCGGAGAGATCGCGGCGGCGCCGTCTCCGCCGCCGGCGCGTTCGGCGTCGCGGAACGTTTGCTCCAGTATGGGTGCCAGGGGGATGGCGCCGGCGCCCGCCCAGTGGCCGGTCTGCCCCTGGATCATCATCTCCACGCAGCCCATGTTGTAATAGTCGCGCGCCGCCTCGACAGGCAGCCCGAGCCGCTGGAAACTCGGAATCCACGTCTCGTCGTTGAGGAGCATCGGATGCCCGCCGCCCGACCGGATCGTCTCCACGATTTCGTCCCACAGCCACTCCGGCGTGGCGCGACTCACCCGCACCGAGAGGTTGGGATACGGCTCGTGCAGCTCCCGGCAGACTTCGAGGCACAGGCGGGTCAGTTCGTTGGCGCCGTAAGAGCCATCGGGCCGCGTCCCCGCGAGGCAGAGGCTTTGCACCGTGCGCATGTGGGGCTCGTTTACTTTCAGCCACAGGCAACTAAGCAGTTCCTTCGCCTCGTCGCGGGTGATCGCTCCCCGCGCCAGGTCCCGCGCGTAGAAGGGATGCATGTACTGGTCGAAGCGGGCAAAGGAAAGCGCCGCACCGTCGCCGACATTGGCGATCACGTGCACGAGCCACACCAACTGAATGGCCTCGCGGAAACTCTCCGGCGGGCCCTCGGCGACCCGGCCGCAGACGTCGGCCATCTCGCTCAGCTCCGCCGCGCGGGCCGCATCCACCCCGGCGCTCTTGCGCTCCCGAAGCAGCGTGTCGGCATAGCGCCGGATGAAGCGAATGGCGGCTTCGACGGCGATGCGCGTCGAATCGTAGAAGACACGCGTCTCCTCGTCCCGGGCTTCGCCGAGGCGCGTGAGAATCTCCCGGCGAATGGCGCCCAGCCCCCGGCGCGCCGACTTGCCGTAGTTCAGATCGCAGTGGTTCGCCGCCGCCCACGGCAATTCCCGCATCAGCCGCTTCTCTTCGCGGAAATTGAACTGAAAATGCTCCTCCAGCAACAATCCGATTTCGCGGTGATCGACGTCCCGCGCGCCGGCATAGCGTTCGTCCATCTCGGCGATCAGGCGCTGAAGGTCCTGAAACGCGATGCTAGCGTCGTAATGGTCGCGCAGCATCAGGCTGCCCCAGCGCCTGCCCCCGTGGGCTTGCCCGGTTTCCCGCTTGCGCCGGCGGTACTGCTCGATGGTCTCGATGGCCTCTATCCGGCGCCCCTCGTACGGCGGCAGCCCCTCGGCCACCGGCCACATGCCCACGATGGAGCCGGCCAGCCGCTCGTGCGGCAGCACGGCCTGCGCCACGTGGTCCAGCAGATGGGCGAAGGCCTTGGCGCGGCGCAGGGGCCGCGGCTCTCCCACGGTTTCCTGGAGCGACTCGGCCACCAGCCCATACAGCGCGCTACGGCGGACGCCGGCGTCGTTGAGGCCGTGGATGTGTTGCTGGAGTTTCTCGATGCGTTCGTTCATGACGCTTCCCACCAATGAAACAACCATTTTCTATTCTTGTTTAGAGAATTCGCGCGGAATGCGCCTCTGGACTTCAGCCTTGACATCTTCCGCCCACTCCAGGGCTTGGCGGGCCTCGGCCAGGGTCAGGTCGGGAAGATCTCCGGGATAGCGGTATTCAGAAGCGAATATGGAAAGCCGGATTGCCTTTTGCAGCGGGGCAGGAGGCTGCCCTTCCGGCCAGTCGACCAATTCGATCAGTTTTCGGATGTCATGTGTCTTGGGAAACTCTCGTTCCAACCAGACCAGGAGAGCCTTTATGGCCTTTTCCGCCGCTTGTTGGGCATGGAAAGCCGAACCAAACGCGAATTCGGTCGGCCCCGAGAGCAAACTGCGCGCCATACCCAGGTCCGCCTCCGCTTTGGAGATCCATTGCCGAACGAATCTTCGTTTGACTTCCTCAGGCGGCCTCATAGATCACCCTTCCATACTTGGAAGCCGGATAGGCGATTCCTCCGATCACATTCCGCGTTTCTTCGAAACGCTCCACGCTCATGACGATCACATCCACCGGGACGGGGACGCCGACTAGGTTCTCGTGAATGCCAACCGCTTCAGCCCGCGGGTCTTCCACCTCGCGCATGAGGACGAGCAGATCAACATCGCTGTCGGACGTCATGTCGCCGCGCGCGGCTGACCCAAACAGGATGATCCGCGCGGGCTGGCTTCGCTTGACTATGCGATGGGTGATGTCCTCTAGAATCTGGCGCAGATTGCCGTCTGTCATTCCGCAAGCCTCCGCCCATTAACTTGCCAGCTTCCGCCCATGTGATCAAGTGAGTTCGTGCCGTCGCCTTCCTGCTTGCGACTTTCGGCCTCCCGATCGCAATCCGCCGGAAAAACGTGGCCCCCGACTCTCCTAACGTTTGATCGCCCACATCGGATACACCGGCCGAAGGGCGGGATAGAGGGCGCGATAGATGGAATACGGGCGCGAGTAGCGCTCCACGCCCTCGGGCTCCGGCCGCGTCTCCTCGACCACCGTGATCCCCCGAACGCCTTCCGGAATGCTCGCGAACATGCCCACGCCGACGCCGGCGGCGATGGCGGCCCCCACCGAGGTGGCGTCGGCCGCCTGGGTGGACACCGTGTGAAGGCGGACGTTGCACACGTCGGCCAGAATCCGCCGCATGGCTTCCGATTGCGCTCCGCCCCCGATCAAGCGCAACACCGCCAAGTCGTCGTCGGATTCCCGAAGCGCATCCAGGACGCTGCGCAAGGCATAACAAACGCCCTCCTGCACCGCCCGGATCAGATGACAGCGCTCGTGAAGGGGAAGCAAGCCGACAAACGCGCCATTGGCCCGAGGGTCCCAGATGGGCGAGCGCTCGCCGTCGAGATAGGGAAGGAAGATCAGTCCCTGGCAGCCGGGTTCCGCGCGCGCGCAGGCCTCGGTCAGCGCGTCGTAGTCCGCTCCGAACAGGTTCAGCACCCACTGGAGCGAGCGGCCGGCGGCCTGGATCGTGCCGAACACGCCGCAGGTCTCGCCGTCGAGCGACAGGATGTTGAACACCCTCCGTTGCTCGTCGAGGAACGGCTGTTCCCGCGTGCGGGCGAGCCAGGCCGTCGTGCCGATGCAGCAATAGGCGTCGCCGGGCTGGACGGCCCCCGCGCCGACGGTGGCGCACGAGCCGTCGCCCCCGCCGGCGACGACCGGAATCCCGGAGGGCAGGCCCAGGGCCTGGGCGCTCGAATCGGTCAGGCGGCCCACCACGTCGGTGGACTTGTGAATCGCCGGCAGTTTGCGCGGGTCCAGGCCGACTTCCTGAAGGATGCCGACGGCGTAAGCCCGGTTGCGAATGTCGAGCAGTTGGGCGTGGGAGGCGTCGGAGAAGTCGGTCGTATCGAAGCCTCCGGTGAGCCGGCCCACCACGAAATCCTTCGACTGGAGGAAAAACGCGGTCCGGGCGTATTCCTCAGGGGCGTGGCGCCGCACCCACAGCGCCTTGCACAGGGGCGAGCGCGGATCGAGGACGCATCCCGTGATACGATAGAGAGCCTCGTCTCCGAAGCGCTCGCGAACCTGGTCGCACTCCCGCGCCGCCCGGCCGTCGGAGTGGATCATGGCGGGCAGGAGCGGCTCGCCGGCGCGGTCGACGGGCAGGCAGCCGAGCATGTGTCCGCTGACCCCGATCGCCGCGATGGCGCGTCCGGCCTCCGGCCGGCGCTCCAGAAGCGCCTTGGTATTGCCGCAAACTCCCCGCCACCAGTCCCACGGGTCCTGTTCGGCCCAGCCCGGTTTTGGAGCGTGCGTCGCGATGGGGCGCGACTGGGAGTCTTCGATGGCGCCGTCGCGGCGAACGAGAGCGGTCTTGACCGCGCTGGTGCCGATGTCGTGGGCCAGGAGGTATTCCATGTCCACCCCTCGTTTCCCCGGTCTCAGGCAGCCCCGCCCCAGACGCCGGGCCTTCTTGGATTTCTGCATGGTGAGAAATCCGAGCTATCGCCTTCCGGCGGGCCATGCGACCGATGCGCGGCGTCGTACATAGCACGGCGCCGGGCATTTGGGCGAGCGCCATCTCGCCAGGCCGCGCAGGACATCGTGTTTAGGCCGCCGGCGTTGAGAAGGTTCGGGTGCATCCCGCGGTGTAGCTGATGCTTGTCGTCCATTCCGCTGTTTTGCCGGTGTGACACGATTCGCCGGCCAACGTTCTCTTCGCCCCGCAGGGGCCGACCGCGCGTAGCCGGGGGCGCAGGCGAAGCCAAGCCCCCGGCAACGATCGCCCCTGCCGGAGCCCCAACGGGGCGACAGATTCCCGCGGCATGACTTCTGTCGCCCCTTAGGGGCTTTCGGGTTGGAGGTGCGGTCCGGGGGCTTGGCTTCGCCTGCGCCCCCGGCTACGCGCTGTCGGCCCCTGCGGGGCGTCAACGATACGGCATTCCTGAATCCCGGCGCCGAGCTACGTGGCGGGACGCGCCCAACACGCTCCGGGTGCACGACATGAATGGGGGTTTCCGTCTCCGAAATGCAGATGCCTATGAAAAACCCCAATGAATCAGGGGGTCAGTTTCCTTGACTTGGAACGCGATGAGCACCCAGAGCGCCGATTTCCAGGGAAAACCAGGCTGTGTAGTAGAGCTTACAGTACAAGAGGCACGGGAATCCTAAGAGATCTGCGTAGACCCCCATTCATGTCGTGCACCCACACGCTCCGTCGGTCGCTTTCCTGATTGACAAAATGCTTCCGGTGGGATAAAAGACTCTTTGAGCGAAAGGAGTATTTCGTCTCACGATTCTTTAGGCAGGAGGGGGAGAAGATGTTGTGGACCGATGGAAAGTGGCGGGGGAGGGCCTTTACCCTGATTGAATTGCTGATCGTCGTGGCGATCATCGCCATTTTGGCGGCGATCGCGGTGCCGAACTTCCTCGAGGCGCAAGTTCGGTCGAAGGTGTCGCGGGCCAAGTCGGATCAGCGCTCGCTGGCCACCGCCATCGAAGCCTATGCCGTGGACTGGAACCGGGCGCCGGTGTCGAACAAGGAAGGAACGAAGACGGGGCCCGCCTGCGTGGCCTATACGGACAAGAACTATTGGAGCAACATCTTGGCGCAGTCGAAACTGACGACTCCGGTGGCCTACATCAGCGCGATTCCCATGGACGTGTTCAAGTTCGCCGGCGTGGTCAATCTGAAGTCGGGAAATCCCGGCTACGGCGACTGGTTTGGGTATGAGACCTTCTTGTGCAATAATCTCAACAACAATCACAAGACGGCGCACGCGATGGGCTACGCCTGGTCTCTGGAAAGCCCCGGCCCGTCGAGGAACACCGGGGGCAACGTCACGGGGATTCTTATTGGGGATCCCAACGCCAATCCGGGCACGACGAGCTACGCCTACGATGCAACGAACGGAAAGGTGTCGTGGGGCTCTATCATCCGCACGATCAAGGGCATCTTCTCCGTGGCGGGGTCGTGATTCGCGCCGCAACGCGCTGGGTTGGACTTCAAGGGGGAAGCGGGCGAGCCGCTTCCCCCTTGTTGCGTTCAGGGCTTCCGTTGTCCTCCGAATGCCTTGCGGCGCATGCGAATGCAAGATCCAATTGACATTTCTCGCCCCAAAGTGCTACAAGTGACGCAGTTGGATTCAGAAGATCGTAAAGCATCCATCTTTTGCGAGGGGAGGGCAGGGAGATGTGTGTCGGATGGAGACGGGGTTTTACTCTCATTGAGCTGTTGATCGTGGTGGCGATCATCGCCATTTTGGCGGCAATCGCGGTGCCGAATTTTCTGGAGGCGCAGACACGGTCGAAGGTGTCGCGGGCCAAGGCGGATCAGCGCACTTTCGCCACGGCGAACGAGGCGTACGCGGTGGATTGGAATCGGTGCGCGTTGGCGAACAACGAATATGGGAAAGTTGGTCCCCCGAATTGCGTGGCCGATCCCACTGACCCGCGGTGGGACAACGCGTACGCCCAGTCGCGCCTGACCACCCCGATCGCCTACATCACTTCGCTGGTCAAGGACCCCTTCAAAGCCTCCAGCGGGGTATGGAACTCGAATACGGGCCTGCCGGGGCATGGCGTCTATATGACCTATCATGCCTTTGTCTGCTCGGCTCTCAACAACAACCACAAGCAGGCATACTCCCAAGGCTACACCTGGTGGCTGAGCAGCGACGGCCCGGCGCGAAACACCGCGGGCAACCCTACACAAATCCTGCTGGGGATCGCCAACCCCGGGCAGACCGAGTGCGCCTATGATCCAACCAATGGCACGATGTCGTGGGGCTGGGTCATCCGCACGAACAAAGGCATTTTCTCCGTGCCCGGATCGTGATTCCGGGCATTGACCCGGCACCCGCGGAGCAGGGGACTTCTGGGCGGCACGAAAAGCGGACGGGGGAAGCGCGAGCCGCGCGCTTCCCCCGTTTTCCTTGGGAGAGCGAAGCAGGGAGCGCCACTTCCGCCCCCGGCTCTTGTCGCGCTATCCCCAATGCTCTCTCAAGAACGCGAGATCCCGCCGCGCCCCCGCGAACAACCGCTCCACGTCCTCCCGGGGCGCGCGCACGCCGGATGTGAACTCCAACGTGAACGAGCCGGCGAACCCTTCTTCGCGCAGGATGCGCAGCCCTTCCTGCGCCAAGTCGGCCTGCTGATCCAGGCGGACAAACGCGGCGCCCTCGCGGATCTGAACGTGGACGTGGGTGATCCTTGGCCCCAGGCGGCGGAGCCAGTCGCGCAATTCGTCGGTGTCGGGCCGGAAGGGATGAACGATCGCCTCAAACCGCTCGCGTCCGAGGGCGTCGAACAGTGCGGCGGCCTGCGCCGGCGTTTCGGCGAGGGTCCCGGGGTGGCACTCGCATAGCGCGCGACAGTTCTCCGGGAGCAAGTCGCGAAAGCGGCGGATATTCCTCAGATCCGCGTCGCGCCGGGCGGGGTCCTTTCCGAAGTTGAACTTGACCCCTTGCGCGTTGAGTTCGCGCGCCAGTTCCGCCGCGCGCCGCCATTCGCCCTCCGCCTCGTCGCCGAAGTTGCAGTAGGAATTGAACACGGCGGCCGGGAAGCCGGAGTCGACGATGGCCTTGCGTTCTTTCGCGTCGGCCAGGGCCGCGTGGTTCTCCCAAAGCTCCATGCCGTCGAATCCGGCGGCGCGGAACCGTTCGATCCATTCGCTGACCCGATAGGTCGGCGTCTTGCCCGTCGCCCAGCGGTTCGGCTCGAGGAGGATGGTTCCGATGTAGAATTCGCCGTTGAAGTCGGACATGGAAAAGGCTCCTTGGTTGGCCACAGAGAGGCACAAAAGACACAAGAGAGGTGAAGTCCTCTTGTGTCTTTTGCGCCTCTTTGTGGCCCAATCTTCTACACCCCACTGAACGCCGAGAAGCCGCCGTCGATGGGAATCACAATTCCGGTGACGAATTCCGCCGCCGGCGACAAGAGCCATAGCACCGCGCCGATCAGGTCCTCGGGCTTGCCGAAGCGGCCCTGCGGCGTGTGGCTGAGGATCGTCTGGCCGCGCGGGGTCCAGCCGCCCGTCTTCTCGTCCACCAGCAGGAAGCGGTTCTGCTGGGTGAGGAAAAAGCCCGGCGCCAGCGCGTTGACGCGAATGTCGGGGGCGTAGTTCTGGGCCAAGTGGACGGCGAGCCACTGGGTGAAGTTGGCCACGGCGGCCTTGGCGGCGCTATAGGCGGGGATGCGCGTCAACGGGCGCAGCGCGTTCATCGAGGCGATGTTCAGGATCGTCCCGCGCTTCCTGGCGGCGAACTCGCGCGCGAAAACCTGCGACGGAATAATCGTTCCAATACAGTTTAGATCGAACACCCACCTCACGGCCTCCGGCGGCAGGTCGAAGAACGACAGCGCCGGCGAGGTGGTGGCTTCGGCCTTGTTGCCGCCCGCGCCGTTGATCAGCGCGTCGACCGCGCCGAACTCCTCCAGCGTCGTGGCCAGCGCGCGTTCGACCGCCGCTTTGTCCAGCACGTTGACGGGCGCGGCGATGGCCTGGCCCCCCTTGGCGACAATGGCGTCGGCCACCTTCCGCGCGGCGCCCAGCGCGACGTCCAGCACGGCGACCTTGGCCCCGACGGCGCCCAGCGCCTCGGCCATGGCGGAGCACAGCACGCCCCCGCCGCCGGTGACGGCGACGACCTTTCCGTTCAGATCGAAAAACGCGGCGGAATCGAAGGCGGCCATGGAGGAGGTCCTTTTTGCGCGGAATGGCGCTTCTTCCCCTAGCGATTCTCCCCGGCGAATGCAATGGAAAAGGAGGCCGCCCTCGGCGAGGGCGGCGTCCACGCGAGATTGTGGTTGAACTCTCCACGTGGGGTCGCCAAGGTCATGGTTTGCCGTCAGCGCGTGATATGACCCAAGAGGAGAAGAGCCATGCCCGTCAAAGCGAAGGCGCCGGAGGTTTCCGGCAACCGCCCCAACATCCTGATCGTCCTGCTCGACACCGCCAGCGCGCGGTTCCTCTCGTGCTACGGCTACCCGAAGAAGAACACGCCGCTCATGGACCGGCTGGCCGCCGAGGGCGCGCGGTTCGCTTATTGTTACGGCAATGGGCCGTGGACCCCGCCGGCGCACGCCTCGCTGTTCACGGGGCTGCCGAGCATCGTCCACAAGATCAACCACGACCACATCAACCAGAAGACCAAGGCCATGTTCCAGCGGGTCCGGTTCCGCGGCCAGTTCCCCACGCTGGCCAGCCTGCTGTCGGACAACGGCTACCAAACGGTCGGCATTTGCGGCAATGGCTGGGTGCATGAGAAATCGAACGCCAGCTATGGCTTCCAGTTCTGGGACACCATGCGGCGGCCGGACGATCAACACGCGGCCCCGAAGCAGCGGGAAATGCAGATGCGCGGCCGCTCGACCGTTTGCATGCTGGAATGGGCGGATACAAAACGCGACCCGTCGAAGCCCTACTTCGCCTTCGTCAACTACCTGACTCCTCACCTGCGGCGCCGGCCGCCGATGGAGTATCAGAAGCGCTTCGTCAAAGGCCCCTGCCCCGAGTATTTGCATGACATCACCAGCCTCAACTGCTTCGGCTATCTCTGGAACGGCGTGC
The DNA here is from genome assembly GCA_026398515.1 of Candidatus Sumerlaeota bacterium. Taxonomy (GTDB): domain Bacteria; phylum Sumerlaeota; class Sumerlaeia; order JAPLSS01; family JAPLSS01; genus JAPLSS01. The sequence continues at coordinate 20,589 of JAPLSS010000758.1, forward strand.
TCAAGCCCGAACACATGGAGGCGTTCAAGGGCTTGTATGCCGCGTTGATGGCGCAGACCGACGACCAGATCAAGGCCCTGCTCGACGGGTTGAAGAAGCGCGGGATGATGGACGACACGATCGTCGTCATCACCGCCGACCACGGCGACGAGAACGGCGAGCACAACCTGCTGGACCACCAGATGTGCGTCTACAACACGCTGATCCACGTGCCGCTGATCTTCTGGCATCCCCAGCGCATGAAGGCCGGGCGCGTCGAGAACCGCCCCGTGCAGCTGAGCGACGTGGCCCCAACGCTACTCGACCTCGCCGGCCTGGAGAAGGTCCGCCAGCGGCAGAAACAAATGAAGGGCCTCGACCTGTTTGCGGAGGTCCCCCAACTCAAAGGTTCGCGTCCCATCGTGTCCGAGCACGGCGTGCCGCGCCTGATTATCCGCAACGCCATCGCCGGCACGCCGACCGTGACGCCGGAGCAATACACGCCCTACCTGCGCCGCTTGAAGTGCATCATCTTCGACGGCTGGAAGCACATCTGGGGGAGCGACGGCCGCGACGAACTCTACAATCTGAAAACGGACCACGCCGAGACGGCGAATGTGATCGAGAAATACCCAGCGAAGGCTAAAGAGCTTCGCCAGCGTCTGGAACGTTGGGTCAAGTCCTACGGCGAGACGCTGGAGCGCGACAAGCGCCGCCCGAAGCCGTGAGTTCGTAGTGCGACCTTCAGGTCGTAATCGTTTCAAACAGAAACGCTTCATCCATGGCGTCCGGAAGCGGGGCGGCCAACGGGGCGCCGGACACGAGCACACCCGTGTGCATCAGGTGGTCGATAAAGGCCGCCACCGACCCTGCATCGAATCCGAAGCGGGGCCGCTTGAGGACCTCCGTGTACTCGGCAATCAGGCGGGCATCCAGGCAAAGCCGGACCTCGCCGGACACGACCCAGCGGACGATGTCGCCGGGCGGCGAGAAGGGGGACAAGAAGCCCGACACGAGAACGTTGGTGTCGAGCACGATGTTCATCGCGATCGCTTCCGGCGCACGGCGGCGATTTCGGATTCGATCTCTTCCGCGCTCAGGCGATCCAATCCGCGTTCCACCGATTGCCGCTGCATTCGAACCACCGCCGGTTGGTGACCACCAGTTCACGCTCGCGCGCCAAATCCTTCCAGACTTGGGCGGACTTCCCACGCAAATCCCGGACGGTCAGGAATTTCATCGCGCCCCTCCATTGTGATGCAATAGTGTACACAGTTGCGGACCAGTGTCAAGGAAAGCGGCGCATCCCTGGGAAATCCGGAGGGCGTCAGTATCCGGCCGCCGGCTCCGGCGCGAAGCGCGCGAGAACCAAGTCGGTCACGCCGTGGAATTCGCCTTGCGCGGCGTTGCACAGCGGGAAATCCGAGGATTGGGACATGCCGGCGGCGTAGAGATCGCCCGACTCGCCCGCGATCGTGTCGCGCAAACTATCCTCGCCGTTCCCGCCCAGATAGGTCGCGTAGAGAACCGTGGACAAGTCTCCAGAGAGTTTGGCCAGGTAGCCGTCGCGTCCGCCGCGGTTGGCGCGTTGAAACGCCGCGGGCGTGACCGGGAAGTCCGTCGAACTCGTCCCGCCGCACACGATCGCCTCGCCCGCGGCGTTGACCGCGATCCCTTCGGTCAGTTCCGCCCCGTCGCCGCCGAGAAGCGTGCTGGCCACGAGCTCGCCCGAGGGAGAGAACTTGGAGACGAACGTGTCGCTCTTTCCGCGCAACATCCGTTGGAAGGCGCCCGCCGTCGTGGGGAAATCGGGCGACGGGGTGAAGCAGGAGACGTACGCGGCGCCCTGCGCGTCGATGGCCAGGCTGTGCGTGCCGAGGAACTCGCCGCCCGAGCCGCCGAGGCAGGTGGCGTAAACCAGGCCCGAGCCGTCGGGCGTCAACTTGGCGAGATAGTAGTCGTCCTTGCCCGCGCGCTTGCGCGCCGTCTCGGCCGGAGCGAGGGGAGCGTCGTCCGATTCCGTCGAAGTCAGCACATAGACGAAGCCCTTCCCGTCGACGCGCACCGAGCCGGCGCCCGGCTCGTCGGCCGATCCGCCGAGATACGTGGCCCACAGCACGCGCGAGCCGTCGCCCTTGACCTTGATGACGACGAAGTCCTTGCCGCCCCGCGGCTCCTTCTGGAAGGCGTGGGCGAACCACTCTTTGGGCATCGGCGTTTGCTTTGACGCCGGGTCCCAGGCCGACGTGACGTAGATGTCCCCCGCCGCGTCGATCGTCATGTCGCGGTGCTCGTAATAGCTGCCACAGTAGCTGAGCCAAACCAGGCCGCTTCCGTCGGGCTTGAGTTTGGCGATAAAGCCGCAGGCGGGCCGAGAGATGTTGCTGGGGTGGTGTCCAACAAATTGTGGCTGAAAGACATCAGGCGTCGTCGGCAGCCCGTCGGACGCCTCACCCGCCACGTAGACGGGGCCTTGCGCGTCGACGCGAATCGAGAACCCCTTTGACGGCCCGCCGCCCGCGCCGCCGATCAGCGTGCACCAGACGGGCTTGCCCTCCGGCGTCCACTTCGCCACGAAGATGTCGCCTTGCGTTCCTTTGGGGGTGCGGCTGAACGCGCCCGGAGTGGTGGGGAAACCCGGCGAGTCGGTGCGCCCGGTGATATAGAGGTTCCCCTCGCGATCGAGCGTGATCCCGCGCGTCTCCTCATGCGCCGCCCCGCCCCAGTAGGTGGAAAACACGGGCTTATACGGCTCGGCGGCGAACGAGACGCCGGCCGAAACGGCCAGACAGATTGCCACCAGGATCTGCATTTGCGCCCCTCCGGAAGCAATGAGGAATCGCGAGTATAGAGTCCGCCTGAAGGTGGCTGCGGAAGGACTTCCTCAGAAGGACCGATGACCCGGCGGAAGATGTCCGCCTCATCTCCCATGTCCGCATTATGTGGAGTTCAGGTGTGCCGCTCAATGACCAAATGTCGTGGGTGGCGACGACCGCAGGCGTTTCGGGCATATCCGCCTTACCAAAACACGCAGGCTGGAAAGCCTACGCCACTCGGCCTCCACTTCTACCACGATCCATCGCCCTTGACCTTCGCCGCCGGCGCCCGTATCGGTATGCCCACTCTGGCGAAAGGCGAGAACGGATGCTGCGCAGGAACTTTCACCTGGGTTTCGACTATTATCCCGAGCACTGGGAAGAGGAGATGTGGCCGGAGGATCTCAGGCTGATGCGCGAGGCGGGCGTGACTTGCGTGCGCATCGCCGAATACGCCTGGTCGCGCATGGAGCCCGAGGAGGGGCGGTTCGAGTTCGATTGGCTCGACCGCTTCTACGCGCTGGCCGAGAAGAACGACATCCGCGTCATCCTCGGCACGCCGACCTCCGCCGCGCCGCCGTGGGCGTGGCGGAAATACCCCGACCTTGTGTTGCTGCAGGAGGACGGGCAGCGCTGTTGCACCACGTCGCGGCGCTACAACTGCCCCACCAGCCCCGACTACCTGCGCCTGTGCGACCGGATCATCGAGGAGATGGCCAAACGCTATGGCCAGCATCCTCTGACGATCGGCTGGCAGACGGACAACGAGATCAGTGGCCAGGTTTGCTTTTGCGAGCATTGCCAGACGGCGATGCGCGAGCATCTCAAGGAGAAGTTCGGCACGGTCGAGGCGCTGAATCAGGCGATGGGGTTGGTCTTCTGGGCGCACGAAGTCACGGACTGGGACCAGGTCGTCTATCCGCGCCCCGGCATGGACCACGCGCACCCGAGCCTCCGGCTGGAGATGCATCGCTTCTTCTCGCGCCAGTGGTCGCGGTTCGCCCAGAGGCAAACCGACTTGATCCGCAAGCGCTCGCCGGGCCGTTTCGTCACCCACAACCTGGCGGGTTACGGGAGTCGGGTCGATCTGTTCGATTTCGCCGCGGCGCACGATTTCTTGTCGATGGACCTGTATCCCAAGGCGATGATCGATCCGCCGGGGCGCGTCGCCCTTGCCAACGACGTCACGTTCAGCGCGCAGAACCGGCCGCATTGGGTCCTCGAATTGCAGACGGGCACGCCGTGCACAAAGTTTTACAAGGCTCCCGTGCCGCGCGAGGGGCAGTTGCGGTTGTGGGCGCACCAATGCGCCGCGCACGGGGCCGAGGGCGTCGTCTATTTCCGCTGGCGCAAGAGTCCCGTCGGCCAGGAGATGTTCGGCAACGGCCTGTTGGATCAGGACGCCCGCCCGCGCCGCCAGTATGCCGAGATTCAGAAACTGGGCGAGGATTTCCGGAAACTGGCCGAGGCGCTGCCGGGCTATCATCCGGCGTCCGAAGTGGCGGTGGTCTATGATTTCGCCGAGCGCATCAACGCTGAGATCCACTCGTTCGCCATCGATACCGACTATTGGAACCATTTGCGCGAGTGGTGGGAGGCGGCGCGCGCTCTGGGATTGAACGTCCGCTTCGTGCGGCCGACCGACGACCTGCGCCCGTTCCGGTTGGTCCTGGCGCCGCAGCAATACACGACCTCGCCGGAGATCGTGGCCAACTTCACGAACTACGTGCGCGAGGGCGGGACGCTCGTCGGCGCGCATCGCATGGGGTGGTTCGACGTCCATGGCAAGCCGTCGCGCCAGACGCTGCCCGGCGGCATGACGGCGCTCTTTGGCGCGGAGGTCGAGGAATACGAGCGCGTGATGGACGTGAATCCAAACCGCGTCGTTTTTAATAAGGAGATCGGCCCGCCCGCGGAGTGCCGCGGGTGGAATTACTACTTGAACAGTCTTGTAGCGAAGCCGCTCGGGACGTTTGAGTCGCAGTTCTATGCCGGGCGCATGGCCGCGAGCGAGCATTCGTTCGGCAAGGGCCGCGCGATTTACGTCGGCACGCAGCTCGGCCCGGAGCCGTTGAAGCGATTGGTCGCCTGGCTCGGCCGCGGCGTCGGGCTGCCGTTGATCGCGGAGAACTGGCCGAAGGACGTGGAACTCGCGCGTCTGACGGACTTCAACCTTGATGAGGTCTGGGCGCTCCTGAATCACTCTCACGAGCCGCGCGCGGTCGAATTGCCCAAGCCGGCGACCGATTTGCTGTCGAAAGAAGAATCGCAACGCTTTGAGATGGCGCCGCTCAGCGCGAGGTGGGTGAGATTGTGAAGTATGGAGTCCCGCCTTCAGGCGGAATGCTGGGAGTCGAGGTGATGCTGGCCTCCAACGATTCCGCCTGAAGGCGGGACTCCATACTTCCGGTTTACGGGCGAGGGTGGGAAACGCCTAGCGGCGTCACTACGAACTTGTGAGGAGTGGGATGGGACTTTCTCAGGAACAGCTGAAACACTGCCTGAACGCCGCGATCGCCGCCGCGTACCAGGCCGGCGCGCGGGTCATGAAGCACTATGGAACCGCCGTCGACGTCGGCTCGAAGGGCGGCCTGTTCATCGCCGGCGACGTCGTCACCGTCGCCGACCGCGAGGCGCAGGACGCGGTCTTCGGCGTGTTGCGCGGGTTCGACGACTCGATCGGCATGTTGTCCGAAGAGGAAGAACCCGCGGCGGCCAAGTCGCGCTTCGAGAAGGAGTGCTTCTGGTGCATCGACCCGCTCGACGGCACGCTGCCCTTCCTCGAGCGCACCAACGGCTTCGCGATCTCCATCGGGCTGGTGTCCAAGGAGGGCGAGCCGCTGATGGGCGTTGTCTATGCGCCGGCGTTCAGCGACCTCTATTGCGCCATCCAGGGCGGCCCGGCGCTGAAAAACGGCCAGCCGCTCCGCATCGGCGAGCCGAAGGGGACGTTCCACCTCTCGACCAGCGCCAACGACGCCGTCACGCCCGAACGCAACCGGATGCTCAACTTCGTCATGGAAGGCCTGGCGAAGCTCGATCCGAAGCGCAAGATGAACCCCGTCCTGCACGCCGGCGCGGTGGTCAAGGCGTGCTGGATCATCGAAAATCCGCCCGCCGCCTACATCACCTTTCCGCGTCCCGAAGGCGGCGTCAGCGTGTGGGACTGCGCCGCCACGGCTTGCATCGTCAAGGCGGCCGGCGGGTGGGTCAGCGATTTTTTTGGCAACCCGTTGGAATTGAACCGCCGCGAAAGCACGTACATGCACCATCGTGGGCTGGTCTATGCGTCGAACGAAACGGTTGCCCGCACGGCCATCGAGCGTTACGCGGAGTGGCAGAAAACGAAGGAATCCTGATGAGGACGCCCCAGGTATGGAGTCCCGCCTTTAAGCGGTTCGTTAGCGGAATGCTGCGAACGGAGACCGGGCCTGTCATCGCACATTCCGCTAACGAACCGCCTAAAGGCGGGACTCCATACTCTCTGGCCGCGTGTGTTGTTGTTTTCTATCGTTCAATCGGCAATCGGCAATCACAACTTCCCCCTCAGCAGCTTCTCCTTGCTCTCCAGGTAATACTGAAAATTCGGCCAACTGATGTCGGGCGGGACGGTGTGATCGACCGTGGGGATGAAGCCGCCCTCTTCGATCAACGGGAGGAGCGTGCGCAGATGCGCGTCGATGGCCTTGGGCCCCTTGGCCAACTCGCGCTTGTCCACGCCGCCCCACAGCCGCAGCGTCTTTCCGAACTTCTTCCGCAGTTTCAGCGGGTCCTGGTCCGCCGCGCGCTCCAGCGGCCACAGCGTGTCCACCCCGGCGTCCATCAGGAGCGGCACGAGCGCCTCCGGATTGCCGTCGGTATCGACGTTGATATACCGCACCCCCTTGGAGCGGCAGAACTCCACCACCCGCTTCATGTGCGGGAAGATGAATCGGCGATACGTGTCGGGGCTGAGTAGCGGGCCGCTCTTCATCGACATGTCTTCGTTGATGCAGACGTAGTCGACGGCGATCTCGTCGAGGACAGGCCGCGCCGCCTCGATCAGGAAATCGCCCCAGAATTCCATCATGTCATGCATCATGCCGGGTTGGTCGTACCAGGCGTACGACAGGTTCTCCGTGCCCATCCAGACGCGCGCGATCCAGTAGAACCCCAGGGTCGAGCAGTTGGGGCCGAAGATCAGCGGATGATCGCGCGTCTTCCAGCGTTCGACGTGGGAGCGCCAGTCCTTGGCCAGACGCGAAGGCTCTCGCGGATCGTAGCGCTTCTTCATCGCCTGCCAATCCTGCATGGTCTCCACGGGAAACCGCAGGTATTGGTCCATCGACATGCGCGCGCCGCCGATGGAGCCTTCCTTGAGCGCCCGGCGGACCCGCCCGCCCGTGTCGCGGATCACGACGGTCCGCTCGTCTTCTTCGAGGATCTCCTGCGGGAACGGCGGGACCATGTGGCTATGGAATGGGATGAACTCGCGGGGGTCCATGCCGAGGGCCTCTTCGCCCTTGAACCAGTTCCAATGGAATTTCCTCCCATCCAAACCTTCCGCCGCCCAGCGCTCGCGCGTCTGCGCCCACGCCCCGGCCTCCCAGTTGGGCACGCGGTCCACGGGTTTGTAGTCCATCACGGCAAGGAAACGCTCCCGAGGGTTCATCGGCTCACCTCGACGCATTTGGTGTTTCACGGAACGACCATCTGCCAAGAGAGCATGACGGCGGGCTGATTTCCACAAGGAAAGAGCTGTGAGCATGGGGTCCCGCCTTTAGGCGGATTGTTGCGAATCGAGTCAAGGCGGATCATCGTGAATTCCGCCTGAAGGCGGGCCTCCATACCCTCTATCTGAAAGGTCTTCCATTCCTTGGCATTCTTTTCGCTTTGCCTTATTGATCGAATTGAACGAGGCTGACTTGTCGGCCATCCAAGACGGGACGGAGAGATTCCCATGATTGTCAGGCGGCGGTGCGTCACCCTTCTCATTCTCACGATCACGCTGGCGGCGGCTCTGGCTTGGCCGCTGGAGGGCAAGAAAGCCAAGGCGCGGACAACGGCCGCGGCCGCGGCCGCGAAATCTCCAAGGAACCCCGACGAGACGTCTCTGGTCGTTCAACAAGGCGAGGCGGTCGACTTGGCGCTCTTCGGCGTCAACGACGACTGGAGCGGTGGGGTCGCCGATCTCGACAACCGCTTCCTGACCGCCGGCATGCGCGCTCTGGGCGTCAGCGCCGTGCGGTTCGTCGGCGCGGCGGCCGGCAGCCTGTGGGATTGGCAGGAGGCGCGGTTCGTGGAGACGGAAGCCCTGAAGGAGTTCCCGCCGCAATGGCTGGATTTCTACGCCGGGATGCGGAAGGCCGTCGCCGAGGCGCCGGGCGGGGGATTCACCCTGGATCGCTTCGTCGGCTTCGTCTCGCGCATCGAGGCGCAGCCCGTCTGGGTGTTCAACCTGGCGACCCCTCCTTCGGAGCGCGCCGAGCGCATGGCCGACTACCTGGCCACGAAGAAGTTTCCCGCGCCGTTCCTGGAATTGGGAAGCGATTACAACCAGCCGCAGTTCCGGAGCATCTTCGCCTCCAGCGAGGACTATATCCAGCGAGCCCAGTCCCTGTTCGCCCGCCTTCGCAGTTTCCTGCCGGAGGCGAAGATCGGCGTCGTCGCGGATGGCGATCCGCTGTTCGAGCCGCAAACCGCCCAGGCGAAAGACGGGTGGAATGACGGACTTCTGGCGCATCGCGACCGCTACGACGCGTGGGCGGTCCATTGCCGGGGAATCCGCCCCGAGACCCTGCGGGCGTTCCCCCGGGACGAATGGACCAAGGTCGTTCTGGCCTGGCCCGACGCCGCCATCGACAACGCCGCGGAGAAAAGCCGCCGCGACTACGACGCGCTGCCGCTCTGGCTGAGCGATTACAGCATCGGCTACGCGGCGAAGCCCGGCGCGCCTCAGGGCGGGGACGCCGCCGAGGCGTTCGCGCAAGGCCTCGCGGATTCGCCTTTGAACGCCTTGCGCGTCGCGGCGTACCTGATCGCCGGAGCGCAGAACAACGACGTCTGGGACGTGATGCTCTATCACAACCTGACGGGGACCGCCGGCCAGGGCATGTTGCGCCCCACCGACAACGGATTCCAGGTCAACCCGGCCGGCCAGGTCTTCGCGCACCTGGCCATGCTGGCGCGGCAGGCTAAGCGGATGCACAACGTGCGGACCGACGGCGGGCCGGGCCTCGATCTGGCGTTGCTGGGCGAGGAGGGCCGCCACGCCTTGCAGGCCGCCGCCTTCTCCAACGACGACATGCTGGCGCTGGCGATCCTCAACCGCGCCGCCAAGCCCATCCCCATCGTTCTGGCGAAGACCGAGGGCTTCGAGAACGCGAAGCGGACCGTGTATTCCGCCGAAGTTGCGCCCAAGGAGACATGGGCGGCGCTGACCGTCCAGCAGACGGAAACCTTCCCTTGGCCGGGGCCGATGCAGCCGGACACGCAGGACCTGGCCCTTTCCGAAGGCGCGCCGTTGCGCACGGAGATTCCCGGCTACAGTTTGGTGATTCTGGAATTGCGCTGAACGGCTGGGCGCGAGAACTCAGGCGGGGCCTTTTCGCTCCCCGTCTTTGGCGGAACCCGCCGCCCCATACCGATTAAACCACGCGCGCTCCTCGAACGGCTTCTTCGTCTGGCGTGGCGCGTTGGGATCGGCCGGGCGGCCGAGGGGCAGGATGACGCGAACCGTCTTCCCTTCCGGCGCGCCGAGGAGCCGGGCGATCGTCTCTCCGCGCTCGTCGCCGCGCAGCCAGCCGTCGACCCACACGGTGGCGTAGCCCAGCGCGGTGGCGGCCAACAGGATGTTCTCGACCGCGGCGGAGCAGTCCTCCACTTGGAACGACAGGCCCTCGTAGACGCCTATCGGCGCCTTGTCGACGAGGCAGGCGATGTAGGCTCTGGCCTGCCGCATGGCGACGTTCTTGGGGTGCATCGCCTGGATCTGTTGGCGCAAGGCGGGGTCGTCGACGATCACGAAGGTCGTAGTCTGCTCATTGCAGCCCGACGGCGCCAGGAGTCCGGCCTGCACGATCCGGCGCAGGTCCTCGCGCGGCACGGGCTGGTCCAGAAACGGCCCGCGGTAGCTGAAGCGATGGGCGATGGCGTCGAAGAGATCCATGTGTTCCTCCCGGGGCGATGGGTGAGCGTGAACCGCCAGTATGGCGGATTCCTCGAAGCCCGCAACGGAATACGACGTGCGAATAGGGTATGCCGGCGGCGTTCGGTCTATCCGCGACTGGAACGCCTACGCTACTACGCCTACGCTACTGGGGCTTGACACGGGCGGTTGGGCGTCGTAGCGTTCCGCTCCGCTCTTGAAAAACACGGCGGCGCGGAGGGGTTTTTGGCCGCGGTTCGACGTGCGTGAACCAAGGGCGAATGCAGACGGAGGGTTTCCCGGCAATGCGCAAAGACATTCATCCGAAATACACGCTGACGACCATCGCCTGCGTGTGCGGCAACAAGTTCCAGACCCGTTCGACGAAGCCGAACCAGCGTCTGGACATCTGCTCGAAGTGTCACCCGTTCTTCACCGGCCAGCAGAAGTACGTCGACACGGCCGGGCGCGTGGAGAAGTTCTTCGCGCGCTACGGCGAGCAAAGCTGATTTTTCCGGGGCAAGTCGAATCACCGCCGGGCGGCGGGTCGGGATTTCCGACCCGCCGCCCGGTTTCTTGCGCGGAGGCCAGGAAGCACGCCGCTCTTGCCCCTCGGCTCCGCTCGGGAACTGCCTTTGAGGCCGGCTTTGGTTCGCCCATGCTCCGCTCCGAGTTCATCACTGAGAGTCCGCCCCGGCACGGCGGCAGGGCGGACCGATTCTTTTCCCCCTTGCGTTGCTGAGCGGCGTTTTTGACAATGCGCAACTTCGTACGACCTGGAAGTCGAGGTCGCACTACGAACGCAGGACGGACGCTCCCATGACGGACAAACCCGTTCCCCCGGCCGAATCTCAGGAAGGGCCGGTGGAGATTCCCGCCGAGATCGCCGAGGACTGGGCCCGGATTCGCGAAGGGGCCGAGGAGTTGATTCCCGAGCGCGATTGGGTGGACAAACTGGTTCGCTCCAGACGCGAGAAGCGCCCTCTGCGCGTGAAACTGGGATGCGACCCGTCGTCGCCCGATTTGCACATCGGCCATTCGGTGGTCCTGCGCAAACTGCGCGAATTCCAGGACATGGGCCACCGGGTCGTCTTCATCATCGGCGACGCCACCGGGCGCATCGGCGACCCGACCGGCCGCTCGGAAACCCGCCCGCAGTTGACCGAGCAGCAAGTGAAGGCCAACGCCGACACGTATTTCCAGCAGGTCTTCCGCATCCTCGACGAGGCTAAGACGGAAATCGCTTTCAACAGCCAGTGGTTCCGCTCGCTGACGTTCGAGGACGCCATTCGGCTCTTGGCCCAGATGACCGTGGCGCGCATGCTCGAACGCGACGATTTCGAGAAGCGCCACGCCGCCGGCCATGCCATTCACCTGCACGAGTTCCTGTATCCGCTGATGCAGGGATACGATTCGATCATGGTGCGCGCCGACATCGAAGCCGGCGGCACGGACCAGAAGTTCAACCTGCTGGTGGGGCGCGACTTGCAGCGCGAGGCGGGCCAGGAGCCGCAGGTGATCCTGACGATGCCGCTCCTGGTGGGGCTGGACGGCAAGAACAAGATGAGCAAGTCGCTCGGCAACCAAATCGGCATCTGCGAGCCGCCCGACCAGATCTTCGGCAAGGCGATGAGCATCACCGACGAGATGATGGAAGAGTATTACCGCCTGGCGCTGGGCTATCCGACGGCCGAAGCCCGCCGCCTGATGGAGGAATGCCGCGCCGGAACGGCCCATCCCCGCGATTTGAAGGCGCGCCTGGCGCGCGAACTGACCGCGCGTTACCACTCCGAGGCCGCCGCGCGGGAGGCCGAGAAGCGTTTCAACCGCGTCCACCGGGAACGCGAACGGCCCGAGGAGATGGAGGAGCTGAGGCTTCGCCTGGGGTCCGACGGGAAACTGTGGATTTGCGAAGCGCTGGTGCAAGCCGAATTAAGCCGGTCGAACGGCGAAGCGCGCCGGCTCATCCGCCAGGGCGGATTGAAGATCGACGGCCAGAGAGTCGACGACGAGATGCTGGAGTTGGGGCGCGGCTCGTTCGACGTGCAGGCCGGCCGGCGGCGGTTCCTGAAAATAACGTTGACTTGAGCTCTCGACGGGCAAGAATGTCGAAGGTTTGAACCGCGTTGCCGTGACATGCAAGCCGCCTGCGCGGAAGGGGAGAGGCGGTTCCTGGCGGCAGGGGCGGCCCTGCCGGCGTCGAGGGTTCGCACGGACACGACGGTCCGCGCCACACTTCATCGAATGGGCAAAGACACCCCATGCTGAAGCAACTGCGATCGAAGCGAGTGATGAAGCGGGTCATGAAGGTCGTGCTGATCCTCGTCATTCCGTCCTTCGTGACGTTCTACGGCTGGTCGGCGCTCGATCAACGGCGTCGGGAAGGTG